>JBDHSR010000414.1:0-3169 GCA_039808305.1 Gemmobacter sp.
CGGCGACCCCTCCAGCGCGCTGCTGGAGGTGCTGGACCCCGAGCAGAACTCCACCTTCGCCGACCACTACCTGGAGGTGGACTACGACCTGTCGGACGTGATGTTCGTGACGACCGCCAACAGCCTGCGCATGCCGCAGCCGCTGCTGGACCGCATGGAGATCATCCGCATCCCCGGCTACACCGAGGATGAGAAGGTCGAGATCGCCAAGCGCCACCTGATGAAGAAGGTGAGCGAGGCGAACGGCCTGAAGGATGCCGAGTGGTCGGTGTCCGACACCGCGATCCGCGACCTGATCCGCTACTACACGCGCGAGGCCGGCGTCCGGAACCTCGAGCGCGAGATCGCGGGGCTGGCGCGCAAGGCGGTGAAGGAGATCGTCTCCAAGCAGTCGAAGAAGGTCGCGATCACCCACAAGAACCTCGAGAAGTTCGCCGGCGTGCGGAAGTTCCGCTACGGCGAGGCCGAGGCCGAGGACATGGTGGGGGTCGTCACCGGCCTCGCCTGGACCGAGGTGGGCGGCGAGATCCTGACCATCGAATCCGTGCTGCTGCCCGGCAAGGGCAACGTGAAGACCACGGGCAAGCTCGGCGACGTGATGCAGGAAAGCGTCTCGGCGGCGATGTCCTACGTGCGGTCGCGTTCGACGACCTTCGGCATCAAGCCGACGGTGTTCGAGAAGCGCGACATCCATGTGCACGTGCCGGAAGGTGCGACGCCCAAGGATGGGCCTTCGGCGGGCATCGCGATGGCGACGTCGATCGTGTCGGTGCTGACGGGTATCCCGGTGCGGCGCGACATCGCCATGACGGGCGAGATCACGCTGCGCGGCCGCGTGCTGCCGATCGGCGGGTTGAAGGAGAAGCTGCTGGCCGCGCTGCGCGCGGGCATCAAGACGGTCTTCATCCCGAAGGAGAACGAGAAGGACCTCGCCGAGATCCCGGACAACGTGAAGAAGAACCTCGAGATCCTCGCGGTGTCCCACGTTGATGAGGTGATCGGCCGGGCCCTGACCAAGAAGCCCGAACCGATCACCTGGGCGGAGCCGGAGGAAGCGCCGGCCCCGCGCGCGGGTGAGGGTGCCGCGGCCGGGACCGTGCTGCCGCACTGACCCGATTCGCGCCATTCCGGTGCCTCAAAAGCCCCGGCGGAGCATGGCTTCGCCGGGGCTTTCTGTGGAAAACCCAGGCCGGCGTTGCATTCGTGCCGCATGGCGCGGCGCAAATGGCGGTTTTCCGCGGCGAATCGGATGCTCTGTCGTTGACGCTGCGAAACCCAGGCTCCTAGTCTCCGCCCCGACCCGGTCGGCCGACTCGCCGGCCTGTCATCCGCACCATCGGAGGGGATACCCAGTGAACAAGCAGGACCTCATCACCGCCGTCGCCGAGGCGACCGATCTGCCCAAGGCGAAGTCCGGCGATGTCGTGGACGCGGTTTTCGCCGCGATCGAAAAGGCACTCGCGAAGAAGGGCGGCGAGGTTCGCCTCGTGGGCTTCGGCACCTTCTCCACCTCCAAGCGCAAGGCCGGCAAGGGCCGCAACCCGCGCACGGGTGAGGAGATCAAGATCCCGGCCAGCACGACCGTTCGCTTCAAGGCCGGCAAGGGCCTCAAGGACGCCGTGAACTGATCCTGCCGAATCCGGCAGGCATCGCGAGAGGCCGGTCCGCAGGGACCGGCCTTTTGTGTTAGATGCGAGTCCCCTCGTGGGCGCTTAGCTCAGCGGTAGAGCGCCTGTCTTACACACAGGATGTCGGCGGTTCGAACCCGTCAGCGCCCATTCTTCCCGATCCGCGCCGCCGGCGGCACGCCGACGCGGCCCGCGAATCCTCCCGCCGAGAGCCCTGCGGGGTCAGCCGAAGCGCCGGGGACATGCGTGGCGTGAACGATCTTCATCCTCATGCGGAATCACCTCACGCAACCGCTTGACGAAGCCTGCCGTGGGCCGTATCCCCCCGCCCACACCAGTCGCGGTGAGCGGGTGTAGCTCAGTTGGTTAGAGCGCCGGCCTGTCACGCCGGAGGTCGCGGGTTCGAGCCCCGTCACTCGCGCCACGCCGCGGAAGCGAGAAAAGCGGCGTCCCGAAGCCTCGGGGCGCCGCTTTCGTTTGCCCTGTCCGCGTAAACCTGATGTAGCGCAAAACCTTGAAAACAAGACTTCGCCGACTATGGCGAAGCGCGAGAAGGGCGGCTAATGTCCGCCCGCGCTGCGCTGCGGTATACCGCCGCGTGGCACAGCCATGTCCCGGCAGTGCGGGCAGGGGAGAACAGGGTTCCGATGACGCAGCCGCTGCTGGCCGAGTACTTCCCCATCGTCGTGTTCCTCGGGATCGCCGGGGGCATCGCGATCGCCATGGTGGGCGGCGCCTATCTCGCGGCGCGGCAGAAGCCCTATGCCGAGAAGCTGTCGACCTATGAATGCGGCTTCGCGCCCTTCGACGACACGCGCCGGCGCTTCGACGTGCGCTTCTACCTGGTCGCCATCCTGTTCATCATCTTCGACCTGGAAGTGGCCTTCCTGTTCCCCTGGGCGATCGCGCTGGGTGACATCGGCTGGCTCGGCTTCGGCTCGATGATGGGCTTCCTCTTCGTGCTGACGGTCGGGTTCGTCTACGAATGGCGCAAGGGCGCCCTGGACTGGGAGTGATCGCGCCCATGAGCAGCAGCAGCAACGACATCGCCTGGAACAGCCAGGCCCTGCCGCCCGGCGCGGCGCAGGATGCGGTGATGGGCCAGGTGACCGACGAGATCACCGAGAAGGGCTTCGTCGTCGCCAACATCGACAAGGTGGTGAACTGGGCGCGCACCGGTTCGCTGTGGCCGATGACCTTCGGCCTCGCCTGCTGCGCGGTGCCGATGATCCACGCCTACATGGCGCGCTACGACCTCGACCGTTTCGGCGTGATCCCGCGCGGGTCCCCGCGGCAGTCCGACGTGATGATCGTGGCCGGCACGCTGACCAACAAGATGGCTCCCGCGTTGCGCAAGGTCTACGACCAGATGTCGGAACCGCGCTGGGTGATCTCCATGGGGTCCTGCGCGAACGGCGGCGGCTACTACCACTACTCCTACAGCGTGGTGCGCGGCTGCGATCGGATCGTGCCGGTCGATGTCTATGTGCCCGGATGCCCGCCGACGGCCGAGGCGCTGGTCTACGGCATCCTGCAGTTGC
>JBDHSR010000415.1:0-3154 GCA_039808305.1 Gemmobacter sp.
CGGATCCGCATGAGGGGGGATCGGGACGGGATGTCTTCGCCGCCGTCTCACCCGTTCAGGCGATGGGAAGGGGCCCGGATTCGGCACTACCATCGCGCCTGCATTCTTCTGGACAGGGGGCCGGCTCATGGCGATCTTTCGGGGCGACGGCAGGAACGACAGGTTCCGGGGCGGCATCGAGGCCGATTCCTTCCAAGGCGGCGGCGGCAACGATACCGGCCTGGGCGGCATGGGCGCCGATTACCTGCTGGGCGAGGCCGGGAACGACAGCCTCGACGGCGGCAGCGGCAACGACACGCTGATCGGCGGAGCCGGGCGCGACCGGCTGTTCGGCGGCAGCGGCCGCGACACTTTCGCGATTTCGGGAACCACGCTGGCCGACCATTCGGGCGATCTGCTGGATGGCGGACGGGGTTACGATGTCCTCACGCTCGACTATGGCCAGCGGCAGACGGGCGTGACGCTGCACCTCGGCGACTGGCTCCGGATCAGCCGTCTGCCCGGCGCGACGGCCGGGACGGCGGGCGAGATCCGGGTGATCGGCATCGAGAGCTTCCGCATCCTGGGCACCGGCCATGACGACAGCATGACCGCCGGCCTCGGCGGCGGCGAGCTTTACGGCTTCGGCGGAGACGACACGCTGCGCGGCGGGATCGAGGGCGACCGGCTGGATGGCGGCGATGGCGACGACCTGCTGGATGGCGGCGGCGGCACGGGCTGGCTTTACGGTGGCGCGGGCGAGGACACCCTGGCCGCCGATGGCACCGGCTATCTGTTCGGCGGCGACGGCAACGACCGCATCACCGGATCGCGCGACGGCGACCTGATCCATGGCGATGCGGGCGACGACACGCTGCGCGGCGGCGGCGGCGCCGACAGCATCGTCGCGAACGAAGGCCGGGACGACGTGGATGCCGGGGCGGGCAACGATACGGTGGAGGCCAGCTTCAACGCCGGCAATGGCGGCATCTACCGGGGCGGGGCGGGCAAGGACGCCCTGTCGATCTCCTGGCTCGAAGGGAATTTCAGCGCCCCCGCCGCCGGCAAGACCCTGACGCTCGCCAATGGCGCGCGGATTTCGGGCTTCGAGAGCTACATGATCTCGACCTATGACGGCGATACCGACTGGCGCAATATCATCACCCTCGGCGCGGGCGATGACGTGGTGCGGGCCAATGGCGGCGACGACCGGATCAGCGGCGGCGCGGGCGCCGACTGGCTCGACGCCGGCGGGGGCCGGGACACGATCTTCGGCGGCGCGGGCGACGACACGCTGGTCATCGGGGAGCGTCAGGGCGCGGATTCCGTCGATGGCGGCGCGGGCATCGACCTGCTGACCCTGCTGCTCGACCGGGACACCGCGGATCTGGAGCTCGCCTTCGCCGGAACGAAGGGCACGCTGACCGGCGGCAGCGGCTATGACGGCATCGAGCGGGTGAAGGTCTATTTCGGCGCGGGCAACGACCGGCTGGCGAAGCCCGGCGGCCTGTGGGACGTGCACGCCTATGGCGGGGCCGGCGACGACACGCTGACCGGCACCGCGAAAGGCGCGGACAGCCTGTCCGGAGGCGGCGATGACGACCTGCTCGACGGTCTGGGCGGCAATGACTTCATGAGCGGCGGGGCAGGCGACGATACCCTGCGCGGCGGCGCCGGCGATGACCAGATCACCGATACCGAGGGCGCCAACCGCATCGACGCGGGGGACGGGAACGATACGGTCGTGGCCGGCGACTACTACAATTCCGGGGCGGACCAGCAGGTCGATCTCGGCAAGGGCGCCGACCGGCTGTTCTGGCACTGGTCGCAGGTGGGCCGGCTCGATGCGAAGGGCGGGGCGGGCGACGATCTCGTCTCGCTGGATTTCGGCGCCCATGGCGACGGCCTCGCCTTGACGCTTTCGGCCGATACGCGCCTGCTCGGCGGCGCGCTGCGGCTGCGCGGCTTCGAGGGGGTGAACTTCTACGGCGGATCGGGCGATGACCGGGTGAAGGGCGGCGCCCTGGGAGAGAGCATCCGGGGCGGCGGCGGCGACGACCGGCTGGAGGGCATGGCCGGCAACGACACGCTCAGCGCCGGCGAGGGCACCGACAATGTGCAGGGCGGCGCGGGCGACGATCTGATCTATGGCGGAACGGGCGGTTTCGTCGAGGAAACCGGCGACTCCCTGTTCGGCGGCACCGGCGACGACACCATCGCGGCGGGCTGGGGCGCGCGGGCCGATGGCGGCGCGGGCAGCGACCTGCTCGTGCTCGACCTTGGCGGGCGGGCCGGCTCCTTCCGGCTCGACATCACCGCCAGGGGCGAACAGCGGCTGGACGGCGAAACCCGGGTCGGCGGGTTCGAGGCGCTGGTCTATCATGGCGCGAAGGGGGCCGACCGGATCACCGGCGGCGGCCTGGCCGACCAGATCTCCGGCGCGGATGGCGATGACCTGCTGAAAGGCGGCGGTGGCGACGACCTGCTGTTCGGCGGAGCGGGCAAGGATACGGTGAACGGCGGCGACGGCGACGACCGGATCGGCACCGAGGGCGGCGGCGACGTGCTCGATGGCGGCAAGGGGACCGACCTGCTCGCCTTCTCGGAAAGCGTGGTTCTGGATCTCGACAGGGCCGCGCGCAACGATGGCGCGGCGAAGGGTCTCGGCTACCGCAACTTCGAGGCCTATCAGGGATCGGTGCTGGACGACGCCCTCTATGGCAGCAAGGCGGGCGACAGCCTCGACGGCTCGGCGGGGGATGATGTGCTGGTGGGGCGCGGCGGCAACGATACGCTGCGCGGCGGCTACGGCGACGATCTGATGACCGGCGGGGCCGGGGCCGACGAGTTCGTCATCTTCCGCGCGGCCGGGATCGGCGAGGCCGACACGATCACCGATTTCAAGACCGGCACCGACCGGATCGTGCTGGGCGGGGCGTTCGGGCTGGAGCGGATCGCGGATGTGAAGCTCGCCATCGGCGCCGATCCGGTCGCGGGCCGGACCGGCGCGTGGCTGCTGTTCGAGACCGATACCGGCCGCCTGTGGTTCGACCCGGATGGCCGCGACGGCACCGCGCTGGAGCAGGAGCTGGTGGCGATCCTCGAAGGGGCCAGGACCCTGAGCCTCGACGACTTCCGCATCGAACCGCCGCTGGAACTGCCGATGTGACGGCGG
>JBDHSR010000416.1:0-3150 GCA_039808305.1 Gemmobacter sp.
GCCGCCTTCGCCCGTGGAGAGGGCCATTGCCCCGGATCGGCCGCCCACATGGCGGGGGCGAACCTCCCGTCCAGCCGCTCGCCCCCCTCCGGCCGCTTGCCCGCGGCGCGGCGGTCTGTCCGCCCGCGCGACGGGAAACGGCCGGAGGTGAACCGCCCCCTCCCCCGATGCGGCGGGGAGCCGCCGCCCGGCCTTGCCCAACGCCGCGCCATGGCGCAGAAGGGGCGCGGGACAGGCGCGAAAGGACAGGCCATGCAGGACATCGTGATGACTCCGGGCGCGGATACCGCGCGCAGCTTCCGCGACGCGCTGGGCTGTTTCGCCACCGGCGTCACCATCGTCACCTGCGAGGGGCCGGAGGGGCCGCTCGGCTTCACCGCCAACAGCTTCGCCTCGGTCTCGCTCGACCCGCCGCTGGTGCTGTGGTCGCCGGCGCGCGGCTCGGCCCGCTTCCCGGCCTTCGCGGCGGCGGGGCATTACACGATCCATATCCTCGGGCTGGAGCACCATCCGCTCATCGCGCGGTTCGGACGGGGCGGGCCGGGCTTCGCGGCGATGGCCGGGATCCCGCGCAACGCCGAGGGCGTGCCGCTGATCGAGGGCGCCCTCGCCCGGTTCGACTGCGCGCAGCACGCCACGCATGACGGCGGCGACCATCTGATCATCGTCGGCCGCGTGCTGCGCTTCGCCCTGCGCGAGGCGCCGCCCCTGGTGTTCAGCCGGGGCGCCTATGGCGGATTCGTGCATGGCGGCTGAGCCCGCATTTGAACCGCCGGACATATCGGCATATGTTGATGCCGGAGCCTGCCCCGCGAGACCTCGATGACCGAAACCGCCCTGCCCCCCGACTCCGCCCCGCTCGACAGAGCCGAAACCGCCGCCGACGGCTGCGGCGGTCTTTCGGCCGACGAGATGATGGTTCAGGCCACCGCCGCCGCCGGCTTCCTCAAGGCGCTGGCGCATGAGGGGCGGCTGATGATCCTGTGCCACCTGCAATCGGGCGAGAAATCGGTGACCGAGCTGGAACACCTGCTGTCCTCGCGGCAGGCGGCGGTCAGCCAGCAGCTCGCCCGGCTGCGGCTGGAAGGGCTGGTCAGCTGCCGGCGCGACGGCAAGGCGATGTATTACTCGATCCAGGATCCGAAGATCGTCACCGCCATGACGATGATCTACGAGATGTTCTGCACGCCGCCCGCCGGAGCCTGACGGGCGGCGCGGCGTTCAGCCGACCAGAAGCGCGAACTCCGCCTGAAGGTCGGTGGCGAGCCAGCCGGCGAAGGTGACGCTGCCCGCCCCGGCGGCCAGCTCGACCCGCGCGCCCGCCGCCGTGTCGGTGAAGCCGACCCCGTGCAGCGCCATGTAGCCGGCGAGGCCGAGCCCGTCGACCGTCACCGCCTCGCCCGTCTCGTAATCGGCGATGACGCTATGGGCCCCCTTGCCGGCGCGGGCGAGGATGAGGTCGAAGGCGTCGTCGCCCAGCCCGCCGCTCAGCGTGCTGTCGGCCCCGTCGAGCAGGCGGCTGCTGACACGGTCGTCGCCCTCGTCGCCGAAGAGCAGCGCGGTGCGCGCGCCGCCCACCACCATGTCGTCGCCGGCATCGCCATGGATCGTGTCGAAGCCGTCATTGCCATAGAGCGTGTCGTCGCCCGCCCCGCCGCTCATCCGGTCGGCGCCGTCATTGCCCGACATGCTGTCATTCCCGGCGCCGCCCTCCATCGTGTCGTTGCCCGCCGCGCCCGACAGCATGTCGTCGCCATCGCCGCCGATCAGGCTGTCATGGCCCCCCGCCCCGAAGATGCGGTCGCGCGCGGCGGTGCCGGTGACGGTATCGGCCCCGCCCATCCCGAAGGCGCGGACCAGCGCCTCGGTGTCGAGCCCCTCGAAGGTCAGCGTGTCGCCCGAGGCCAGCGCGATCCGCAGCCCGCCGGCGGTCAGGGTGATGGCGGCGCCGGCATTGAGCACCGCGGCCCCCGCCACCCCGTCGATGGTCAGGCTGTCGCTGCCGACGGCGAAATCGGCGATCACCACATGCGAGACCTGCGGGCGCGCGGCGTCGTAGAGCTCGAACAGGTCGTTGCCGGCGCCGCCGAACAGCAGCGGATCGCCGCCATCGGTCATCTTGGCCGACAGCGTGTCGTTGCCCGCCCCGCCGACCAGCGTGGCATTGCCGGTGCCGGAATCGAGCCGGTCGTTGCCCGCCCCGCCGAACAGCAGGTCGTCGGCGTCGATGGCCAGCAGCCAGTCGTCGCCGGCGCCGCCGATCAGCGTGTCGCGCCCGGAACTGCCGACCAGCACGTCATTGCCGGCGCCGCCATCGAGGAAGTCGGCGCCGCCATAGCCGAAAAGCTGATCATTGCCGTCGCCGCCGATCAGCAGGTCGGCCGCCGCCGATCCGGTCAGGGTATCGTTGAGCGGGCCGCCGACGAGGACAAGGCCATAGCCCGACCCCGGCAGGGGTTCGGGCGGGGGAATGAGAGGCATGTCAAAAACTCCGTGCTGCCAAAATACGAGGGTGGCTGCCCGGCCCCGGATCTGCGCCCGGATGCTTCGACAGTTTGGATCTCTGCCGCAGATTCGTAATCACCGGATCGTGAAAGATGGCGAAATTATGGATTTCCTCCGGCGGGACAATGGCGGGAATGACAGGCCGGGCCGATGCGCGCCGGCAGCGGGCCCGCCATCCGGCACATGGTCCGCCCGTGACGCCATATCGGCCGGCTCCCTCCGACCGGCGCCGGGGCCGCCGCATCGGCGCCTTCCGGCCGGATGCGACAACGGTCCCGCTGCGGGGGACCGCAGGTCCGTCACCCCCGGAACGGCAGCCGTCCGGATCGCACCCGGCTCCGGGACCAGGGCGCGCGCCCCGCCATCGCGCAAGGGCTGCGGATCGCCGAAGTTTCCCATTGCCCGACCGCCCCGCCCCGCGCAGGCTGGCGGGCGGAGCGGCCGCAGGGGGTGGCCGGCACGGAAGGAACGGAAGAGATGAGCCTGGTCAAGACACTCGCCAAGGTGGCGATCGGCGAGGCGATCGCCAAGGGCGTGAGCCATGTGGCGAAGAACGGCCTGCCCGGCGGCGCCGGCGACGGCCGGCAGCCGGGGCGCGGCACGCAGATCGGCGGCGCGGGCGACCTGCTGGGGCAACTCGGCGGC
>JBDHSR010000417.1:0-3149 GCA_039808305.1 Gemmobacter sp.
CGCAACATCTGCTGCGTCGGCGACGACGACCAGTCGATCTATGGCTGGCGCGGCGCCGAGGTCGGCAACATCCTGCGATTCGAGAAGGATTTCCCGGGGGCCGAGGTGATCCGGCTGGAGCAGAACTACCGCTCCACCGCACATATCCTCGCCGCCGCCTCCGCCGTGATCGCCGCCAATGCCGACCGGCTGGGCAAGACGCTCTGGACCGAGGCGGAGGGCGGCGAGAAGCTGCGCCTGATCGGCCATTGGGACGGCGAGGAGGAGGCGCGCTGGATCGGCGAGGAGATCGAGGCGCTGCAACGCGGCACCCGCGGGCTCGACCCGGTGAGCCTTGACGATCAGGCGATTCTGGTGCGCGCCAGCCACCAGATGCGCGCCTTCGAGGACCGCTTCCTGACCATCGGCCTGCCTTACCGCGTCATCGGCGGCCCGCGCTTCTACGAGCGGATGGAGATCCGCGACGCCATGGCCTATTTCCGCCTCGCCGTCAGCCCCGACGACGATCTGGCCTTCGAGCGGGTGGTGAACACCCCCAAGCGCGGCCTCGGCGACAAGGCGCAGCAGGAGATCCAGCGCACCGCCCGCGCCAGCGGCATGAGCCTGCTGGAAGGCGCCCGCGAATTGCTGGCCAAGGGCGGCATCGGCGGCAAGGGCGCCGGGCAATTGCGCGTCTTCGTCGAGGGGGTGGACCGCTGGCACGCCGCGATCCTGAACGCCCGCCCGCAAGCCGCCGATGCGGTGATCGAGCCGCTGCTTCCCGACACCCCGCCGCAATCCGATCTCGGCCATGTGCGGCTGGCCGAGGTGATCCTGGAGGAATCGGGCTACATCTCGATGTGGCAGAACGACAAGACGCCCGAGGCGCCGGGCCGGCTGGAGAACCTGAAGGAACTGGTGAAGGCGCTGGAGCAGTTCGACAGCCTGCAAGGCTTCCTCGAACATGTCGCGCTCATCATGGACAACGAGACCGAGGACGCGGCCGAGAAGGTCACCATCATGACGCTGCACGCGGCCAAGGGGCTGGAATTCCCGGTGGTGTTCCTGCCGGGCTGGGAGGACGGGTTGTTCCCCAGCCAGCGCAGCATGGACGAAAGCGGCCGCAAGGGGCTGGAGGAGGAGCGGCGGCTGGCCTATGTCGGCATCACCCGCGCCGAACGGATCTGCACCGTCAGCTTCGCCGCCAATCGCCGGGTCTATGGCCAGTGGCAGAGCCAGCTCCCCTCCCGCTTCATCGACGAATTGCCGTCGGCGCATGTCGAGGTGCTGACCCCGCCGGGCCTGCATGGCGGCGGCTATGGCGCGGCGGCCGGCCTCAGTGCCAGCCGGGTCGAGGAACGGGCGACCAAGGCCGATGTCTACAACTCGCCGGGCTGGAAACGGATGCAGGACCGCGCCGCCACCCGCCCGCTCGCCCAGCCGCGCGAGGCGCGCGGCGTCACCATCGACATCACCGCCACCGCCCGCTTCGCCGAGGGCGACCGGGTGTTCCACCAGAAATTCGGCTATGGCGCCGTGCTGGGGGTGGAGGGCGACAAGCTGGAGATCGCCTTCGACAAGGCCGGGGTGAAACGGGTCGTCGCCGGTTTCGTCACCGCCGCGCATGAGGCGAGCGACCTGCCGTTCTGAGCGGCGGGACCGGGGCCGGCCCTTTCCCGCGTCGCGAAGGACGCGGGGAGCGTTTGCCTCCGCGCCGATCCGTCATGCTCCGGCGGGGCGGCGCGCATCGGACAGGACGGCCTCGCTGGTGGGCGGCATTTCCGGGCAGGGGAGGGCTGTCTCCTCCCCCCGCCGTTTCATGTCTCAGCCGACTATGGTCGCCTCGGTCGCGGCGCGCAGCTCCGCTTCGGTGACGCCATCGGCGAGTTCGACGATCCTCAGCCCGCCCGGCACCACGTCCAGCACGCCGAGATTGGAGATGATGCGGTTCACCACGCCCTTGCCGGTGAGCGGCAGGGTGCAGGCTTTCAGCACCTTGGATTCGCCGGCCTTGTTGGTGTGGTCCATCACCACCACCACGCGGCCGACGCCGGCCACCAGATCCATCGCCCCGCCCATGCCCTTCACCAGCTTGCCGGGGATCATCCAGTTCGCCAGGTCGCCCGCCTCCGACACTTCCATCGCGCCGAGGATCGCCATGGCGATCTTGCCGCCGCGGATCATCGCGAAGCTTTGCGCGCTGTCGAAATAGGCGGTCTGCGGCAGTTCGGTGATGGTCTGCTTGCCGGCGTTGATCAGGTCGGCGTCCTCCTCGCCCTCATAGGGGAAGGGGCCCATGCCGAGCATGCCGTTCTCCGACTGCAAGGTCACGTTGACGCCTTCGGGGATGTAATTCACCACCAGCGTCGGGATGCCGATGCCGAGATTGACATACCAGCCGTCCTGAAGCTCCTGCGCCGCACGGGCGGCCATCTGATTGCGGTCCCACATGGTCTTTCTCCTGTTCCTGCTTGCGATGCCCGGCCCGATTCTCAGGCGGTTTCGCGCTTGCGGGTGGTCCGCTGTTCGATGCGTTTCTCGTGCTGGCCCTGCACGATGCGATGGACATAGATGCCCGGCAGGTGGATGGAGTCGGGATCGAGGCTGCCGAGCGGCACGATCTCCTCCACTTCCGCCACGCAGACCCGGCCGCAGGTGGCGGCGGGCACGTTGAAGTTGCGCGCGGTCTTGCGGAAGACGAGGTTGCCCGAGGGATCGGCCTTCCACGCTTTGACGATGGCGAGGTCCGCCACGATCCCGGTTTCCAGGATATAGGTGCGGCCGCCGAACTCCTTGTGCTCCTTGCCCTCGGCGATCACGGTGCCGACGCCGGTGGCGGTGTAGAAGCCGGGGATGCCGGCGCCGCCGGCGCGCATCCGCTCGGCCAGCGTGCCCTGCGGGTTGAATTCCAGCTCCAGCTCGCCCGAGAGGTATTGCCGCATGAACTCGGCGTTCTCGCCGACATAGGAGGAGATCATCTTCTTGATCTGGCGCGTCTTCAGCAGGATGCCGAGCCCGAAATCGTCCACCCCGCAATTGTTCGAGGCGATGGTGATGTCCTTCACCCCGTTGTCGCGCAGCGCGTCGATCAGCAGTTCCGGTATGCCGCAGAGGCCGAAGCCCCCGGCGGCGATGAACATCCCGTCATGCAGAAGTCCCTCGAGCGCCGC
>JBDHSR010000418.1:0-3140 GCA_039808305.1 Gemmobacter sp.
ATCTCGCCCCGGTTGGCGATCAGGATCTTCTTGAACATGGCTGTCCTTTGGCAATGGGCGAGGGGCGAAATGACCACGGGCCGCCCCTGCGCGCGGCAGGGACGGCCCGGACATGGCGGAATGCGGCGCCCGCAGGTGCGTCAGCGCGGCCGGCAGACGCCGAGATCGTCGCAGAAATAGCCGGCGGCACCGCCGACCACGGCGCCGGCCAGCGGCTTGTCGTCAAGGATCTCGCCAGCGACGGCACCGACACCGGCGCCGATGACGGCGCGGTCGGTCTTGGACGTGGCCGCCGTGTCGCAGGCCGCCAGCAGGCCCACCGCGACAAAAGCCGCGGCGAGGCCGGGAATGGTTCTGAGCATGGTCTCGTTCCTCCCGTGGAATGGTTACGGGAGGGCAACGCGGGCCGGAGCGGGGCGGTTTCACCCGCCCCGCTTGCGGCGGGTTTCCGCTTAGTAGGCCGGCTGGCAGAGGCCGATATCGCCGCACAGCGCGCCGACGGCCGCCCCGGCCAGGGCGCCCTTGCCGACATTGCCGTCGAAGGCCTTGGCGGCCACGGCACCGGCGCCGGCGCCGATGGCGGCGCGCTGGACGTTGGCCGGCATCGGCTGGATGCCGTTGGCCGGCGCGCAGCCGGCGACAACGGCCGCAACCAGAGCGACCGCCGAAAGACGGAGAGGAAGTGTGCGCATGAGTCTCTGCCTGTATGGGTGCCCCCCTCGGGGGCGTTTGTTGGTTCGCATAGAATGCCGGATTTTCCGGCAAGGTCAAACTGACAAACCGGTGACGGGAAAAATCGGCGGCGCGGATCGGCGAAGGCTTGCCGGTTCATCGACCCTCCTCCCCGTCATCCCCATCGTCCTCGTCCCAGTCGTCTTCGTCGTCCCAGCCGAAATCGGGGGCGTCCTTGGCGAACAGGTCCGGGAAGCCGGCCTCGGCGCGGCGCAGGTCCACGCGCAGCAGCTGGTCGTAATCGGTCGGGTCCAGCGTGCCGACGGAAACCACCTCGCGGCCCAGCAGCCACGAGAGCCGCCCGGCATCCAGATTGCCGCGCTCGAACGGCTCGTCGCCGAAATGGGCGATCAGCGCCGCCAGAAAACCGGCATCGGCGCGGCGGTCGGCGGGCGCGCGGTCGCGGTAGCGTTCGCGCGCGATCAGCTTGGTCGCGCCCTTCTTGTTGGCGCGGCGGATGGTGAACTGAAAATCAGACGAGGGCAGGCGCGAGGGAAAGCCGCGATGCTTCTTCATTCCGCACCCCCGGCACGCAGGGAGGCGGAGGGGGCGCGCCGCGCGGACGGGCGCGCCCTGGGGTCGGTGCGGCGATCAGTTGGCGCCGAACTTGCCCTGGAACACGGGTTCGGGCGTGACGACGACCGGCTGCTCGACGATCGGCTGCGGCTGGGGGGCGCAGGCGGCGGCGAGACCGACGAGGACGAGGGCGAAGGCCAGTTTCTTGGACATGTTTCACTGCTCCTGTAGGGCGGGGGTTTCGGCCCCCGACGGGGTTGGTAACGGGTCTGGGCCGGCATCATGCGCGGCTGACGCTGCATGCTAGCCATGCCGGCCGAAAACGCACGATGGCAACGGATTTCCGCCGGGTCGCCGGGGGCCACCTGTTGCATTTTGGCATCCATTCGGGCGGAGAACGGGGCGGTCTGCGGCATCACCACGGCTCCCATATGCAACTGCGGCCATCGTCGGCGGGGGCGAATCCCTCGAATTGCTGGGCCACGTCCATGGCCATCTCGCCGAATTCCACCGGGCGCTCGGCCACCGAGATGATGATCGAGGCCGGACGCGCCGGGTCGCCCGGCGGCGGCAGGTCGGGCAGGGCCACGGTCTCGCACAGCCACAGCAGGTCGCCATGAACCCCGTCCTGCAGCAGCACGTCCGGGTCGGCGGGGATGCGCGGCTGGCCGGCGGCCTCGTCCGCCATCCGGTCGGCGTCGAGGTCGATGACGATCCGCGATTCGATGGCGCCCTCGGCCTCCAGCTCCTCCAGCGTGACCATCTGCGCATCGTCGAAATCCTGCGCCTCGAAAGGCCCGGAGGAGGGTGGCAGGCCGAGGTTGTCCAGCTCGGCCGCGTCCTCCTCGGTGATCTCGTCTTCCTCGCCGCCCTCGGGCAGGCTGGGCACGCGCGCGGCCAGGCCGGGCATGACGAAGCGATAGCGCCAGGTCGGGCCGAAGCTGCCGGGGACATCGCGCACCACCTCCTGCAGGGTCACCGCCTCGCCCGAGGGCGGCGTGAAGCCGGCCCCCGGCGCGAGGGCGGGACCTGCGGCCAAGGCCGCGGCGGGCGGGACCAGCCCGCCAAGGGCGAGGGTGGCGGCCAGCATGGTCACAGGGGGATGTTGTCGTGTTTTTTCCAAGGATTCGACAGCTTCTTGTTGCGCAGCGAGGCGAAGGCCCGCGTCACCCGCCGCCGGGTCGAGCGCGGCTGGATCACCTCGTCGATGAAGCCGCGTTCCGCCGCCACGAAGGGGTTGGCGAAGCGGTCCTCGTAATCGGCGGTCCGCGCGGCGATCCTTTCCGGCTCGCCCAGCTCGCTGCGATAGAGGATCTCGGTGGCGCCCTTGGCGCCCATCACCGCGATTTCGGCCGTGGGCCAGGCATAGTTGAAATCGCCGCGCAGGTGCTTGGACGCCATCACGTCATAGGCGCCGCCATAGGCTTTGCGGGTGATCACCGTGACCTTCGGCACCGTCGCCTCGCCATAGGCGAACAGCAGCTTGGCGCCATGCTTGATGACGCCGCCATATTCCTGCGCCGTGCCGGGCAGGAAGCCGGGCACGTCCACCAGCGTCAGGATCGGAATCTCGAACGCATCGCAGAAGCGCACGAAGCGCGCCGCCTTGCGGCTGCTGTCGATGTCGAGGCACCCGGCCAGAACCATCGGCTGGTTGGCGACGACGCCCACCGTCTGCCCCTCCATGCGGATGAAGCCGATGATGATATTGCCGGCGTAGTCCTTTTGAATCTCGAAGAAATCGCCCTCGTCGGCCAGCTTGTGGATCAGCTCCGTCATGTCGTAGGGCTGGTTGGGGTTCGAGGGGATCAGCGTATCGAGGCTGGCCTCGACCCGGGCCGGATCGTCGAAGAACGGCCGGGTCGGCGCGCGGTCGCGGTTCGACAGCGGCA
>JBDHSR010000419.1:0-3134 GCA_039808305.1 Gemmobacter sp.
TCGCTGGGGGCGTCCACGCCGGATTCCGGGCCGCTGCTGAGTTCGCTGCTGCGCACCTATGACAAGGAGACCGGCGCCGGCGCCTTCAACCGCATGCGCTTCTCCTCGCCGGAATTCGACGCGGCGCTGGCCGCCGCGCTGGAGGAGTTCAACCCCGAGAAGCGCCGCGAGATGCTGGCCGAGGCCACCCGCATCGCCTTTGCCCAGACGCCCATCGTGCCGCTCTACTGGCAGAAGCTGGGCTGGGCGATGAAACCGGGCCTGACCATCGAGGCCGGGCTGTCGGAAAACACCCTGCCGCAACTGGTGAGGACCGCGCAGTGAGCAACCCGGTCGCCCTGACCCCGGCCGAGCCGGTCGCGCATGATGTCGTCGTCCATCGCAATGTGATGATCCCGATGCGCGACGGCATCCGGCTGGCCACCGACATCTATCGCCCGGCTGAGGGCGGCCGCCTGCTGGAGGCGCCGCTGCCGGTGATCTTCGAGCGCACCCCCTATGACAAGGCCGGCACCCCGCGCAGCGAGCTGTCGGTCGCCGATCCGATCCCGAAATCGCGCCCCGACCTTGCCGTGCTGCTGGTGCGGCAGGGCTATGTGGTGATCTGGCA
This sequence comes from Gemmobacter sp., assembly GCA_039808305.1. Lineage (GTDB taxonomy): Bacteria > Pseudomonadota > Alphaproteobacteria > Rhodobacterales > Rhodobacteraceae > Gemmobacter. The sequence continues at coordinate 611 of JBDHSR010000419.1, forward strand.
GGATTGCCGGGGGCGCTATGCCTCCGAAGGGCGGTTCACCAAATACGTGAACGAGGCCGAGGACGGTTTCGACGCGATGGTCTGGATCGAGGCGCAGCCTTGGAACAACTCGCGCATCGGCACGATGGGCCTCAGCTATGATGCCCATGTGCAGATGGCGATGGCCTGCCTGAACCCGCCGGGACTGGCCTGCATGGCGGTGGATTCGGGCGGGTTCTCCAACGCACACCAATGCGGCATCCGGCAGGGCGGGGCGTTCGAGCTCAAGCAGCTGACATGGGCTTATAACCGTTCACAGGAGCGGCCCGATTCCAACGATCCGCTGACCCAGCACGCCATCGAGGCCGAGGACCTGTTCGGCTGGATGGCGCGGACGCCGTGGACGAAGGGGCGGTCCCCCGTCCGCTGGGATCCCGACTATGAGGCCTATGTGCTGGAGCAATGGCAGCACGGCACCTTCGACGACTTTTGGAAGCGGCCCGGCCTGTGGGCGGCGGGCTATTACGACAATATCCCGCGCATCCCGATCATCTTCATGTCCAGTTGGTATGATGTCTACGTCCCCACCACGCTGGAAAACCATGCCGCGTTGAAGGATCGTCAGCCGTTGTCGCTGATCATGGGGCCTTGGACGCATGGCTCGCGCTCGCAAACCGTGTTCGGCGATGTGGATTTCGGGCCGGCGGGGACCTTCGACGGGCAGGTGGACGAGGACTGGCTGACCTATCGCCTGAAATTCTTCGCCCTTTGGCTGAAGGACGAACCGGGTCCGGCGCAGGAGGGGCGCGCGCATGTCTTCCTGATGGGCGGCGGCAGCGGGCGGCGCACGGCCGAGGGGCATCTGGACCACGGCGGGCGCTGGATCACCTCCACCGACTGGCCGCTGCCGGAGGCGATGCCGCTGACCCTCTACCCGCGCCCCGACATGAGCCTGGGCGAGGCGCCGGAGGCGGGTGCGCTGTCCTATGACTTCGACCCGCGCGACCCGGTGCCGACCATCGGCGGGGCGCTGACCTCGGGCGAGCCGATCTTTACCGGCGGCGGCTTCGATCAGGTCGAGGGAGCGGAGTTCTTCGGCTGCCGCCATCCCGGCATGCCGCTGATCGCGCGCCCCGACATCCTCAGCTTCGAGACCGCGCCCTTGGCCGAGGACCTGGCCGTGGTGGGCCCGGTGACGGTGCGGCTGAAGGTGGAGACCGACGCGCCGGACACCGATTTCACCGCTAAGCTGGTGGACGTGTATCCACCCAGTGCCGACTATCCGCGCGGCTATGCGCTGATCCTGTCGGACGGCATCTTCAGGGTGCGCTACCGCAAGGGCTGGGATTGCCCGGAATTGGTGGCGCCGGAGGAAGGCGCCTTCGAGATCACCATCACCCCCTTCGCCACCGCCAACCTGTTCGCCAAGGGGCATCGGCTGCGGCTGGATATCTCCTCCTCGAACTTCCCGAAATTCGATATCAACCCGAATACGGGCGACCCCGAAGGCACCTCGCGCCACACAAGGATCGCCCGCAACACGGTGCATCTGGGGCCGCAGACGCGCTTGGAATTGATGCGCCTGCCGTGAGGAGGGAAGGGGCGCCGGGGCGCCCCTTTATCAGGAGCGCAGCACGCCGCCGGTGGCCTTGCCGACCTTGGCGACGATCTTGCCGGCCAAGGCCTCGATCTCGGCCTCGGTCAGGGTCTTGTCGCGCGGCTCCAGCCGGGCGGTGATCGCCACCGACTTCTTGCCCTCGCCCATCTGCGCGCGGGCCTTGTCGCCGGTGAACTGGTCAAAGACCGTGACCCGCGCGATCAGCGCCTTGTCGGCGCCCAACGCGGCGTTGACGATGGCACCGGCCTCGACCCCCTCATCTACGACGAAGGCGAAATCGCGCTCGACCGCCTGATAGTCCGACAGTTGCAGCGCCGGGCGGGTGGTGGTGCGGGCGCGCGGTTGCGGGATCGCCTCGATTTCCACCGTGAAGGCCACGGCCGGACCCTTGACCCCCATCGCGCGCAGCACGCGGGGATGGATTTCGCCGAATGTGGCCAGCCGGTTCGGCCCCAGCCGGATCGCGCCGGAGCGGCCGGGGTGCCACCACGGCGCCAGTTTGCGGTCGATCTGGGCGCGGGCGGGGGCGCCGATGGCGCCCAGCACGGCCTCCACATCCGCCTTGGCGTCGAACACGTCCACGGGCCTACGCGCGTGATGCGGGCCGCGCGGGGCGTTGGCGCCGACCAGCAGGCCCGCCAGATGCAGCGCCTGCTCGCCCGGTTCGGCGCCGGTAAAGACCGGGCCGATCTCGAACAGCGCCAGATCGGCGAAGCCGCGCGCCTGATTGCGCGCCGCCGCCGCCAGCAGGCCGGGCAGCAGGTCGGGGCGCATATGCGTCATCTCGCTGCTGATCGGGTTTTCGATGCGCAGCGCATCGGTGCCGCCGCCGAACAGACCTGCCGCCTCCGCGGCGATGAAGCTGTAGGTGACGCATTCGTTATAGCCCAAAGCCGCCGCCATCCGCCGCGCCGCCGCCTCGCGCTG
>JBDHSR010000420.1:0-3126 GCA_039808305.1 Gemmobacter sp.
ACCCAGGCCAGCGACAGCGGCAGGAACACCTTCCAGCCGATCCGCATCAGCTGGTCGTAGCGGTAGCGCGGCACGATGGCCTTCACCATGGCGAACAGGAAGAAGAAGAACGCCATCTTGGCCACCATCCAGACCGGCCCGTCCGGCAGGCCCGGGATCGGCGACAGCCAGCCGCCGAAGAACAGCAGCGAGATCAGCGCGCACATCAGGAAGATGGCGATGTATTCGCCGGCCATGAACAGCAGGAACGGCGTCGCCGAATATTCCACCTGATAGCCCGCCACCAGTTCCGATTCCGCCTCCGGCAGGTCGAAGGGCGGGCGGTTGGTCTCGGCCAGCGCCGAGATGAAGAACAGCGCCACCATCGGCAGATGCGGCAGCCAGTACCAGTTGAACAGCCCGTAGGAACCCTTCTGCGCCAGCACGATGTCCGAGAAGTTCATCGAGCCGGTGGAGATGATGATGCCGATGATGATGAGGCCGAGGCTCACCTCGTAGGAGATCATCTGCGCGGCCGACCGCAGCGAGCCGAGGAAGGGATATTTGGAGTTCGAGGCCCAGCCGCCCATGATGACGCCATAGACCTCCAGCGAGGAGATCGCGAAGACATAGAGGATCGCCACGTTGATGTCGGCCAGCACCCAGCCATCATGGAACGGGATCACCGCCCAGGCGATCATCGCCAGCACGAAGCTCAGCATCGGGGCGAGGAAGAACACCGGCCGGTCGGCGCCCGCCGGCACCACCACTTCCTTCACCACATATTTCAGCGCGTCCGCCACCGATTGCAGCAGGCCGAAGGCGCCCACCACGTTCGGGCCGCGCCGCATCTGCACCGCCGCCCAGATCTTGCGGTCGCCATAGACGAGGAACAGCAGCGAAATCATCACGAAGGCGATGACCAGGAGGCTTTGCGCCGCGATCAGCAGCGCCGTCCCCAGACCCGTTTGCAGAAAATCAGCCATTTTGCCTCTGGTCCCTCAGCCCAAGTCTCATACCGTCGGTATCCCGAGCGCCGCGCAATCGCGCACCGTCACTTCGGCGTCGATCGTCTTCAGCCCCCGGGGCAGCGCGGCGGAGATGGTATAGACCGCATCGCCGCGCCATTCGTTGCCGTTCTGCGCCACCGTGGTGCGCACATGTCTTGCGAAGCCGAAGCCCCGGATCAGCGCATATTGCGCCGCCGCGCAGCGGGCATAGGCCTCCACATCCGCCTCGCGCCGCGCATTGCGCATCGAGACGCGGAAATTCACCAGATCGCCGTCGAGCAGGATGGTCTCGATCCCCTGGTATTTCGCGGCGCCCGGCACCCGCCCCTCGTCGCCCGCGCAGCCCGACAGCACCGCCAGGGCGGTGAGGAGGCCAGACAGGGCGGCGGCGGCGCGCATCGGCTCACTCCGCCGCGAGCGGGGCTTCGGCCCGCGCCTGCGCCATCGCCTGCAACTCGCCCATCAGGGCCGAGGCGCGGGCGATCGGGTTGGTGAGGTAATAGTCCTTCACCGCCGGGCGGAACGGCGCATTGCCGAGCTGCGCGCGCGGCAGCGGCTGCGGCGCGTTCTGCGCCACCTCGTCGATGCGGCCCAGATGCGGATGCGCGGCCAGGATGCGCCCGCGCAGCTGCGCAAGGCTGTCCCAGGCGAGCGTCGCGCCGATCTCGGCCGAAAGCGCACGCAGGATCGCCCAGTTCTCCTTGGCGTCGCCCGGCGGGAAGCCGGCGCGCAGCGCCAGTTGCGGGCGGCCCTCGGTATTGACGAACAGACCGTTCTCCTCGGTCCAGGCGGCGCCCGGCAGGATGATGTCGGCGCGATGCGCGCCGCGGTCGCCATGGCTGCCCTGATAGATCACGAAGGCGCCCGGTTCGATGTCGATCTCGTCGGCGCCGAGGTTGTAGATCACCTCCGCCCCTTCGGTCGCCGCTTTCAGCCCGCCCTCGGTGGTGCAGCCGACATCCATCGCCCCCACCCGCGCGGCGGCGCTGTGCAGGATCAGAAGCCCGCCGCCGGTCGCCCCGGCCAGCGCCTGCGCCTCGGCCAGAACGGCGGCGCCGTCGGCCTCGACCAGCGCGCCCTGCCCGACGATGACCAGCGCGGGCTTGCCCTCGCCCGCCCCGGCCGCCAGCTTTTGCAGCGCGGCGCGGTCGGTCCCGGCATGGCTGTAGTCATAGGTCAGATCGGCGGCGGGGCCGACCAGCGTCACCTCGGCGCCGCGCGACCAGGCGCGGCGGATGCGGGCGTTCAGCACCGGCGCCTCGTTGCGCGGGTTGGTGCCGATCAGGAAGATGCGCCCGGCGCCGTCGATGTCGTCGATCCGCGCCGTGCCGGCATAGGCCGCGCGGTTGCCGGCGGGCAGCTTCGCGCCATCGGTGCGGCATTCCACCGTGCCCCCCAGCGCCTCGACCAGCGTCTTGAGGCTGTAGGCGGCTTCCACCGGCACCAGATCGCCGACGAGCCCGGTGATCCGCTTGCCCTTCATCGCCTGGGCGGCGGCGGCCAGCGCCTCGGGCCAGCTCGCCCGGCGCAGCCGGCCGTTCTCGCGGATATAGGGCGTGTCGAGCCGCTGGCGGCGCAGCCCGTCCCAGACGAAACGGCCCTTGTCCGACAGCCATTCCTCGTTCACGCCGTCATGGTTGCGCGGCAGCAGGCGCATCACCTCGCGCCCCTTGGTGTCGACCCGGATATTGGACCCCAGCGCATCCATCACGTCGATGCTTTCGGTCTTGGTCAGCTCCCACGGGCGGGCGGTGAAGGCATAGGGTTTCGAGGTCAGCGCGCCGACCGGGCAGAGGTCGATGATATTGCCCTGAAGGTTCGAATCCAGCGTCATGTTCAGATAGGAGGTGATCTCGCTATCCTCGCCGCGCCCGGTCTGGCCCATCTGGGTGATGCCCGCCACTTCGGTGGTGAAGCGCACGCAGCGGGTGCAGGAGATGCAGCGCGTCATCTCGGTCTTGACCAGCGGGCCGAGGTTCAGGTTCTCGCTGGCGCGTTTCGGCTCGCGGTAGCGGCTGAAATCCACGCCATAGGCCATCGCCTGATCCTGGAGATCGCATTCGCCGCCCTGGTCGCAGATCGGGCAATCGAGCGGGTGGTTGATGAGCAGGAACTCCATCACCCCCTCGCGCGCCTT
>JBDHSR010000421.1:0-3125 GCA_039808305.1 Gemmobacter sp.
AGCCTGTCGCGCAAGCATCTGCGCGAGGCGCCCTGCAACATCCAGGTGGCGCAGGCGCAGCACAAGGATCTGGTGGCGGCCTATCAGCATTTCGGCGTGAAGGTGCATATGGTGGAGCCGGAGCCGGAACTGCCGATGCAGGTCTATACCCGCGACAGCTCGGTGATGACGCCCTATGGCGCGGTGATCACCGCCATGGCGAACTGGTGGCGGCGCGGCGAGAATTACGCCGCGATCCGTGAATACGAGCGGCTGGGCATCCCGATCTACGACATGGTGACGGCGGGCACCTTCGAGGGCGGCGACTTCAACGTGATCGAAGAGGGCTGCGTGCTGATCGGCTGCGGCGGCGCCCGCACGCAGGAGGAGGGCGCGCGCCAGGTCGCGAGCTGGTTCGAGGCCGAGGGCTGGGAAGTGCGCCTCGCCTTCTTCGACGAATATTATGTGCATATCGACCTGATGGTGGTGCCGATCGCGCCGAAGCTCACCGCCGTCTGCCTCGCCTGCACCGAGCCGGGGATCGTGGACTGGCTGAAGGCCAAGGGGCATGAGATCATCGACGTGCCGTTCCAGGACACCATGGCGCTCGGCTGCAATTTCATGTCTATGGGGGGGGATCGGGTGATCGCGCCGAAATCCTCGCAGGCGCTGATCGGCCAGCTCAGGGCGCGCGGCTTCGAAGTGGCGGAGGTGGACATGTCGGAGATTTCCAAGACCGGCGGCGGCATCCACTGCATGGCGCAGGCGCTGAAGCGCGAACCGTGATCGACGCCGGGCTGGAGCGCCGTTTCCCCGATGCCGCCGCCATGGAGGCGGCGGCCATGCGGCGCATTCCGGGATTCGTGCGCGGCTATATGGCCGGCGGCATCGGGGCGGAGGACTGTCTGGGCCGCAATCGCTCGGATCTCGACGCGGTGCGGCTGATGCCGCGCTATCTCTGCGAGGATTTCGAGCCGGATCTGGCGGTGGAGATCGCGGGCGCGCGCTGGGCGGCGCCGTTCGGGGTGGCGCCTCTGGGCCTCGGCGGGTTGATCTGGCCGGGGGCGGAGCAGGCCATCGCGCAGGCTGCCGCCGAGGCGGGGATCGGCCATGTGCTTTCGACCTTCGCCACCACGGCGATGGAGCGGATCGCGCCCATCGCCGGGCCGGGCGCGGCCTTCCAGCTTTACCCGCCCGCCGATCCGGGGATGGAGGCCGACATGATCGCCCGGGCCCGCGCCTCGGGCTATGAGGTGCTGGTGGTGACAGTGGACATCCCCGGCCCGACCCGCCGCCGCCGCGACATCCAGAGCGGGCTTTCGGTGCCGCCGCGCTTTGGCCTGCGCACGGCGCTGGAGGTCATGGCCAGCCCGCGCTGGGCGCTCGGCATGGCGCGGCGCGGGATACCGGAATTCCAGAACCTGTCGCCCTATTTCCCCAAGGGCGGCGTGGCCGAGGCGGCGGAGTTCCTCGGCCGGATGATGGTCGGCCATATCGGCCCGGCGCGGTTGGCGCGCATCCGCGCCGCCTGGCCGGGGCGGCTGATCGTGAAGGGTGTGCTCGACCCGGCGGAGGGGGCGGAGGCGCTGGCGCTGGGCGCCGATGGCATCGTGGTGTCGAACCATGGCGGGCGGCAGCTCGATGCCGCGCCGACGGCGGTGGAGGTCTTGCCCGCCATGCGCGCGCGGCTGGGCGAGGGGGCGCTGATCCTCGCCGATGGCGGGGTGCGCTCGGGGCTCGACATGGCGCGGCTGATCGGGCTCGGGGCGGATGCGGTGCTGGTGGGGCGGCCGTTCCTGCATGCCGCGGCGGCGGCGGGACGGCGCGGCCCCGCGCATCTGGTGGCGGTGCTGCGCGACGAGTTGCGCACGGTGATGATCCAGCTTGGCGCGCGGTCCTTGGCGGATCTGCGCAAGGCGGTGTGGAGGCGGGATGCTTGAGGAACTGCGCGCGGCGCTCGGGCCGCCGGGATGCCTGACCGGGGCGGATGTGCCGGAAGCGGCGCGCTCCGACACCAGCCATGGCGGGCGGCATCTGCCGTTGGCCCTGCTGCGGCCGGCCTCGGTGGCGGAGGTGTCGGCGGCGATGGCGATCTGCCACCGCCACGGCGTGCCGGTGGTGCCGCAGGGCGGGATGACCGGCCTTGCCGGCGGCGCCAATCCGGGGCCGGAGGCGGTGGCGCTGTCCCTGTCGCGGCTGAGCGGGGTCGAGGAGATCGACCGCGAGGCGATGGCGATGGTGGTGCGCGCCGGCACCGTGCTGGAGGTGGCGCAGAAGGCGGCGGAGGCCGAGGGGCTCCTGCTGCCCATCGACCTCGGCGCGCGGGGGTCCTGCCAGATCGGCGGCAATATCGCCACCAATGCCGGGGGCCTGAGGGTGCTGCGCGACGGCATGACCCGCGACAACCTGCTGGGGCTGGAGGTGGTGCTGGCCGATGGCACGGTGCTGAGCCAGCTCACGCGGGTGGTGAAGAACAATACCGGCTACGACCTGCGCCATCTGTTCGCCGGGTCGGAGGGCACGCTGGGGGTGATCACCCGCGCGGTGATAAGGCTGCGCCCGCTTCCGGGGCCGCGCGGCACGGTGCTGGCGGCGCTGCCGGATTTCGCCTCGGTCCTGCGGCTGCTCGCCCTGGCGCGGGCGCGGCTGCCGGGGCTTTCGGCCTTCGAGGCGATGTGGCGGGACTATTTCGCCTTCAATCAGGATCTGCTGGGGCTGAGCCTGTTCGCGGACCCGCCGCCCTTCGCGGTGATCCTGGAGGCCGACGAGGGCGAGGCGCTGGAAGCCGTTCTGGAGGCGGCGCTGGAAGAGGGCGTCATCACCGACGCGCTGCTGGCGCAATCGCTGGCCGAGGCGCGGCGGTTCTGGGATCTGCGCGAGGGACACGCGATGGATACCGCGCTGCCGGGGCTGATCAATCTGGATGTGAGCCTGGCCACCGGGCGGCTCGACGCCTTCGCCGGGGTCTGCCGGCAGGCGCTGCTGGCGCGGTTTCCCGCGGCGCATGTCTCGTTCTTCGGCCATGTCGCCGACAGCAACCTGCATATCGCGGTGGCGCTGCCCGGCGGCGGCACCGAGGCCGAGGCGCATGAGGTGGACGAAATCGCCTATGGCGTGGTGCGGGATTTCGGCGGCTCGATCTCGGC
>JBDHSR010000422.1:0-3122 GCA_039808305.1 Gemmobacter sp.
AGCACCGCCTATGTCAGATCATCGCGCTAGCGTCCCCGAAGCGCCCGCCCGAGGGGGCGGTCGGGCGCTGCCCGGCGGCACTGCGTGCCTTGATTCCGGGCGAGGCTGCGGCTCACACGGGGCAGGCGCTTGGTTTCAAGATAGGGCCACCTTTCACACCCCTTGCAACGGAGGGCAGGGCCCGACCGCGGGCGGGCGCTGCGACAATTGTGGTCGTCACTTTATGGTGCAGCACCGCCTAACTCATACACCCGCGCCAGCGTCACCGAAGCGCCCGACCGGAGGGGCGGTCGGGCGCTTCGGTGACGCTGCGTGCCTTGTTCCGGGCGGGAGGAGCTCACGCGGGAGCCGGTCCTGGGCATGGTACAGGATCGGGCACTCCCCACCTTCGCTCCCAACGGGGCGCATGGGGCGGCAGAGCGCCGCACCCCCTGCCCCCCACCGATTATGGCGCAGATCGGCCCGACCCGGACCTGTTCCCGCCCGATTTCCGCGTTAGGATAGCCCTTGGAGGCACCATATGCGAGACATCAGGGAACAGGACGGCCAGGATGCCCGCCCGCTCCGGCGGCGGGTGTTCTACATTCCCGGCTACGATCCGATCCATCCCCGCCGCTACCGCGAGCTTTACCGCAAAGAGGGCGCGGCGCAGGCGGCGCTGTCGGGCTATGCGCTCGAACTGAAGCCGAAGCGGGTGAAGGGTCCCTATGGCTGGCAGGTGAAAACCGAGATCGACGGGCTTCGCAGCGAGGCGGATGTGGAGGTGCTGGTCTGGTCCGACATCGTGCGCGGCTCAATGGGCGCCTCGATCCCGGCCACCTATCTGCAACTGATCCGCACCGCCTGGGCCTATATCGGCTCGGGCGCCCTCTTCCGGCTGATGCGGCTGCGGCAGGGGCCGATCATCGCGGCGCTTTATCCGATCGTGCTGCTCATCGCGCAACTGGCCGGGGCGGCGCTGGCGGGCTGGCTGCTCTACCGGCTGGCGGGCTGGGCGCTGCCCGGCCTCGCGGGGCGGGCCATCGGTGCGGCAATCGGGATCGCCGCGCTCATCCTCATCCTGCGCTGGTTCAAGAAGAAGGACGGCAAGTTCTTCGCCTATTACCTGATGCACGACTACGCCTATTCCGCCCAGGCCAAGGGCGCCAATCCGCCGGAGCTGGAGGCGCGGATGACCGCCTTCCGCCAGACCATCGCCGAGGCGCTGGCGGGACCTTATGACGAGGTGCTGGTGGTCGGCCATTCCTCGGGGGCGCATCTGGCGGTGTCGATCCTCGCCGACCTGATCCGGGACGGCCTGCCGGAGCCGCGCCCGGCGCTTTCCTTCCTGTCGCTCGGCCAGGTGGTGCCGATGGTCAGCTTCCTGCCGCGCGCCACCCGGCTGCGCGCCGATCTGCGCTATCTCTCGGCGCGCGAGGAACTGACCTGGGTCGACGTGACCGCGCCGGGCGACGGCTGCGCCTTCGCGCTCTGCGATCCGGTGGGGGTGAGCGGGGTGGCGCCGGAAGACCAGCGCTGGCCGCTGATCTTCTCGGCCGCCTTCAGCCGGACCCTGCGGCCGGAAACCTGGGCCAGCCTCAAGCGGCGCTATTTCCGGCTGCATTTCCAGTATCTCTGCGCCTTCGACAACCTGCCGGGCGCGCCCTGGGACTACGACTATTTCCGCATCACCGCCGGACCGCGGACGCTGGCCGAGCGTTTCGCCGCGCGGCCGCAGTCGAAAAGCCGCATTGACCGGGCGGTGAACCGCTTTACCACGGTGGCATGAGCACGCCCCTGCCCCCCAAGCCGCTGCCCCCCAAACCGTTGCCGCGCCCCGACAAGGTGTCGCTCTGGCGCTATCTGCAACTGTTCCGGCGCGACATCCTCTCGGCGCAGCCGGCGCGGCTCTACCGCGCCTGGATGGCGGAGTTCCGCACGCCGTTCTTCCGCAGCTACATGTGCAACGACCCGGCGCTGGTCGACCTGGTGCTGAAGGAACGCCCGAAGGATTTCCCGAAATCCGACCGCATCCGCGAGGGGCTGACGCCGCTGCTGGGCAATTCGGTCTTCGTCACCAATGGCGAGACATGGGAGCGCCAGCGCCGCATCATCGACCCCGCTTTCGAGGGCGGCAGGCTGCGCGACACCTTCCCCGCCATGTGGGACGCGGGCGTGGCGATGGTGGAGCGGCTGGCGCGCCACCCCGAGGGCCAGCAGGTCGAGATCGAGTTCGAGACCAGCCACGCCGCCGCCGACGTGATCTTCCGCACCCTGTTCTCGATCCCGATCGAGAACGAGGTGGCGGGCGCGGTGTTCCACGAATTCCGCCAGCACCAGAAGGCGCAGCCGGTGGTCAATCTCGGCGCGCTGTTGCCCTTGCCGAAATGGATGCCGCGCTTCCACCGCGCCACCACGAAGCGCACCGCCGCCCGTATCCGGGCGCTGATCGCCCGGCTCACCGCCGAGCGGGCCGGGGCCATCGCGGCGGGCACCGCGCCGGACGACCTCGCCACCAAGATCATGACCACCCCCGATCCGCAGACCGGCGCGCGCTTCGGCACCGACGAAATGGTGGACCAAGTGGCGATCTTCTTCCTCGCCGGGCACGAGACCTCGGCCTCGGCGCTGGCCTGGGCGCTCTATCTGCTCGCCACCCATCCCGACTGGCAGGAGAAGGTGGCCGAGGAGGCGCGGGCGGAGCTGGGGGCGATGATCCCCTATTTCTCGGTGGTGAACCGGCTGCGCACCGCCCGCGCGGTGTTCCGCGAGGCGATGCGGCTTTACCCGCCGGTGCCGATGATGGTGCGCGAGGCGCGCTGCCCGGTGCGGCTGCGCGGCCGCGAGGTGGCGCCCGGCGCGCAGATCGTGCTGAGCCCCTGGCACCTGCACCGCCATGAGCGGATCTGGGACGAGCCCGACAGGTTCGATCCCGGCCGTTTCGCGACCGAGAACGGCAAGGCGGGGCTGCGCTCGGCCTATATCCCGTTCTCGGCCGGGGCGCGGGTCTGCCCCGGCGCGGGCTTCGCCATGGCGGAGGGGCCGCTCTTGCTGGCGATGATCCTGCGGAGCTTCCGGCTGGAGCCGGTGGAGGGCCGGGAGCCGGTGCCGGTCGCGCATCTGACGGTGCGGGCGAAGGACGG
>JBDHSR010000423.1:0-3120 GCA_039808305.1 Gemmobacter sp.
ATCCGCAGCGAAGTGCCGGTCGATGCCCCGCTGGCCGAGTGGCAACGGGTGTGGGAGCGTGAGATGCGGGTGAACTTCCTCGCCGCCGTCGACCTGACCCGCGGCGCCATCCTGCATTTCCGCCAGCATGGCGGCGGGCGGATCGTCAACATGGCCTCGCGCGCCGGGCAGCGCGGCTATGCCTCCAACGCCATGGCCTATGGCGCATCGAAAGCGGCGCTGATCAACCTGACGAAATCGGTGGCGCAAAGCCATGGGCATGAAGGCATCACCGCCACAGCGCTCGCCCCCGGCTGGGTGCGCACCGAGATGGCCGAGGCCTTCATCGCCGAACATGGCGAAGCGGCGGCGCTGGCCGGCATCCCCATCGGGCGCATGGCCGCGCCCGAGGAAATCGGCGAACTGACCGCCTTCCTTTTCCGCCCCTCGCAGGCCTCGCTGAACGGCGCGGTGCTGGATGCGAATGGCGGCAGCTATCTGAGGTAGACCCATGCGTTTCAAGGACAAGACCGTTGTCGTCACCGGCGCCGCCGGCGGGATCGGGGCGGCGATCTGCGCTCGTTTCGGGCAGGAGGGCGCGCGGATCGTCGTCGCCGATGTGAATGCCGAAGGGGCCGAGGCCACCGTCGCCGCCTTGCGCGCCGCCGGCATCCCCGCCCGCGCCTTCGCCAGCGACATATCCGCCCGCGACGGCTGCACCGCGCTGATCGACAGCGTGCTGGCGGCGGAGGGTCGGATCGACGTGCTGTGCAACAATGCCGGGATCAACCGGCGCGGCCCCTTGCTGTCGTTGACGCCCGAGGATTGGCGGCTGTCCTTCGCCGTCAATATCGACGCGATGTTCCATCTGTGTCAGGCGGCCCTGCCCGCGATGATCGCGCAGGGCGGCGGGGCCATCGTCAACACCGCCTCGCAATGGGGGCTGTATCCCGCGCCCAATCACATCGCCTACAACGTCACCAAGGCGGCGGTGGCGAGCTTCACCCAGAATCTCGCCCGCGATTACGCGCCGCAGAAGATCCGCGTCAACGCGGTCTGCCCCGGCGAGATCCATACCCCGATGCTGGAGGCCGGGGTGAAACGCTCGGGCCGCAGCATCGCCGATCTGGACGCGCTGGTGCCCTTCGGCCGTATCGGCAAGCCCGAGGAGGTGGCGGCGCTGGTCGCCTTCCTCGCCTCGGACGAGGCGGCGTTCATGTGCGGCTCGCTGGTCGAGATCACCGGGGCGCAGGCGGTGGCCTGAGCCGCCGGCGATCCGGGCCGTTCACTCCGACCGGCGGAACACCTCGCGGATGGTCTTGATGGTGCCCGGCTCCCGCGCCTGATAGCCGGGCAGGGCCGAGATCGCCGCGCCGAACTCCGCCCCGCGCATCACCGCCAGCACCCGCTGCATCGCCGGCAGGTCGAGGATGCGGCGATGGCAGACGAAGACGTAATCCTCGGTCAGCAGCCGCACGAAATCGAGCCCGAACTGCCGCGCCGCCGCCTCCACCCCGAAGGCCACATCGGCGAGGCCCGAGGCGACATAGGCCGCCACCGCCGCATGGGTGAACTCGGACGAGGAATAGCCGTTGATCGCCTGCGCCTCGATCCGGTGCTGCGCGAGCAACTGGTCGAGCAGCATCCGCGTCCCCGAATCCGGGTCGCGGTTGACGAAGCGAATCGCCGGATCGGTGAGGCCCTGCACCCCCGCGATGCCCAGCGGATTGCCCTTGCGCACCATCAGCCCCATCTCGCGGGTGACGAAAGAGATCACCCGGTGCTCGGCCGGGTTCAGCCAGCCCTTCACCAGCGCGATGCTGCGGGCGCGCAATTCGCCCTGCGGCAGGTGCAGCCCCGCCAGATCGCAACCGTCCTGCGCCAGCGAGACCAGCGAGTTCTGGTTGCCGACATAGCGGAAATCCACCCCGATCTCGGCATCGCGGCCCAGCAGCTCGCGCAGCTTCGGCACCGCGAAGCCGTGGCTGGCATGGACCCGCAGCACCAGCGGGCCGGAGGACAGCATCTGGTTCACCTCGGTCTGCAATTCCTGGCTGAGGTTCTGGAGAAGCGGCCTCAACCGCGCCTCCAGCCGCTGCCCGGCCCAGACCAGCTTGTCGCCGAAGGGGGTGAGCGTGGTGCCGCTGCCCTGCCGGCGTTCGACCAGCGGCGTGCCGAAGAATTCGGACCATTTCTCGATCAGGTTCCAGACATGGCGGTAGGATACCCCGGCCCGCCCCGCCGCCGCGCTGATCTTCCCGCTGGCCCGGATCTCCGACAGGATGTCCAGCGTGATCTCCAGCGAGCGCGCGTCGCGATCATGCTGGAACCGCCAGACCGGGGCGATCTCGATCCTGATCATCCATGAACTCCGCTTCATATCTTTTCTGCGCCGGCATAGGAAACGGGGTGCAAGACTCCGCTCTCCCAGACCGGCAGAGAATATCATATTCCTCGATATAACAAATATTCCTAGCATGAAAATCAGGAGAGTATCGGTGCGCCGTGGAGGAGTGGCTTGCCGATATATGAACAGGATTGCATGACTTGGGAGGATGACATGCTCGACCGCCTCGCTACCGGCCCCCATCCGCTTCTGATCGACGGCCATCTGCTGCCCGCCGCCTCGGGGCGGTATTTCGACACGCTGAACCCGGCCACCGGCGAGGTGCTGGCGCAGGTCGCCGAGGCGGGGGTGGAGGATGTGAACGCCGCCGTCGCCTCGGCCCGCAAGGCGCTCGACGGCCCCTGGGGCGCGATGCGCGCGGCGGATCGCGGCGCGCTCATGCTGCGGCTGGCCGATCTGATCCGCCGCGATACCGAGGAGCTCGTGCAGCTCGAAAGCCTCGATTCCGGCAAGCCGGTCTCGGCGATCCGGCGGCAGGACCTGCCGGCGGTGCTGGACACGCTGACCTATTACGCGGGGCTCGCCGACAAGATCAACGGCCAGGTCATCCCCGCCCGGCCCGACGCGCTGACCTATACCATGCGCGAGCCGGTGGGCGTGGTGGGCGCCATCATCCCGTGGAACTTCCCGCTGATGATCGGCATGTGGAAGATCGCCCCGGCGCTGGCCTGCGGCTGCACCGTGGTGCTGAAACCGGCGGAGATCACGCCGCTCACCGCGCTGAAGATCGGCGC
>JBDHSR010000424.1:0-3120 GCA_039808305.1 Gemmobacter sp.
GCGGGCCTTCGCCGAAGCCTCCGACATCCCGGTGGTCGCGGCCTTCCGCTATCAGGACCAGTTCGACAATTTCTCGTCGGCCTTCGTGGGCGAGGCCGGGGTGGGGATGGTGCCGCATGTCAAGGCGCTGATCCGCGACGCCGATGTGATCCTCGCGGTCAATGTGCGTTTCGGCGAGATGACGACCGATGGCTATACGCTGCTGAACGTGCCGGTGCCGGCGCAACGGCTGATCCATGTCCATGGATCGGACCGCGAGCTGGGCAAGGTCTATCAGCCGACCCTCGGCATCCAGGCCGGGCCGAACGCCTTCGCCGCCGCGCTGGCGCCGGTGACGGGCGGTTGGGGCGACTGGCGCGCCAAGGCCCGCGCGGCATGGGAGGCCGGGTTCGACCTGCCGCCGCAGCCCTCGCCGGTCGATATGGGGCAGGTCAGCGCCCATCTGCGCGCGGTGCTGCCCGAGGACGCCATCCTCACCAATGGTGCCGGCAATTTCACCGTCTGGCCGAACAAGTTTTACAAGTTCGGGCCGAAGGCGCGGCTTCTGGCGCCGCAATCGGGCGCCATGGGATATGGCCTGCCCGCCGCCATCGCGGCGAAGGTCGCCGATCCCGCCCGCATGGTGGTCTGTTTCGCCGGCGACGGCGATTTCCAGATGAATTGCCAGGAGCTTGCCACCGCCGCGCAATATGGCGCGCAGCCCATCGTGCTGCTGCTGAACAACGGCATCTATGGCACGATCCGCGCCCATCAGGAACGCGAATATCCCGGCCGCGTCTCGGGCACCGACATGGTGAACCCGGATTTCACCGCGCTGGCCCGCGCCTATGGGATGCACGCCGAGCGGGTGGAGCGGACCGAGGATTTCCCCGCCGCCTTCGCCCGCGCCCGCGCCTCGGCCACCGGCGCGGTTCTCGACCTCGACATTTCGCCCGAAGCCCTGACGCCGCGCCAGACGCTCAGCCAGATCCGCGCCGCCGCCCTTGCGAAGAAAGACCAGCCATGACCATCCGACTCGGCGCCGATATCGGCGGCACCTTCACCGACATCGCGCTGGATTGCCGGGGCGCGATGTATTCGACCAAGGTCCTGACCAATTACACCGCGCCGGAACAGGCGATCCTCGACGGCATCGACGTGGTTCTGGCGCAGGCCGGGGTGGGCTATGGCGATCTGGAGATCGTGATCCACGGCACCACCTTGGCGACCAACGCGCTGATCGAACGGCGCGGCGCCCGCACCGCCTTCGTCACCACCGAGGGCTTCCGCGACGTGATCGAGATGCGGACCGAAAGCCGCTTCGATCAATACGACCTGAACCTGTCGCTGCCGGCGCCGCTGGTGCCGCGCGAGGACCGCTTTCCGGTCGCCGGCCGGATCGACGCGCAGGGGCGCGAGCTGCTGGCGCTGGACGAACCCGCCCTGCACGCCCTTGCCGACCGGATCGCGGCGGGCGGCTATGGCGCGGTCGCCATCGGCTTCATCCATTCCTACCTGAACCCCGCGCATGAACGCCGCGCGCGCGAGATCATCGCGGCCAAGGTCGATCTGCCGATCTCGATCTCCTCCGAGGTCTCGCCGCAGATGCGGGAATTCGAGCGGTTCAACACCGTCTGCGCCAATGCCTATGTGCGGCCGCAGATGGCAAGCTATCTCGACCGGCTGCAAACCCGGCTGAAAGAGCATGGCGCGCACTGCCCGGTCTTCATGATCCATTCCGGCGGCGGGCTGGTTTCGGTGGACACCGCCGCCGAGTTTCCGGTGCGGCTGGTGGAAAGCGGCCCGGCGGGCGGTGCGATCTTCGCCGCCGATGTGGCGCAGCGTTTCGGGCTGGACAAGGTGGTCAGCTACGACATGGGCGGCACCACCGCGAAAATCTGCCTGATCGAGGATTTCGCCCCGAAAACCGCCCGCAGCTTCGAGGTGGCGCGCACCACCCGCTTCGCCAAGGGATCGGGGATGCCGATTTCCATCCCGGTGATCGAGATGATCGAGATCGGCGCTGGCGGCGGTTCCATCGCCTGGGTCGATGCCATGGGGCGCATCCAGACCGGGCCGGAAAGTGCTGCCTCGGAACCCGGACCGGCCTGCTATCAGCGCGGCGGCGCGCGGCCGGCGATCACCGATGCCGATCTGGTGCTGGGCAAGCTCGACCCCGACAATTTCGCCGGCGGCGCGATCAAGCTTTCCACCGCCAAGGCGCAGGCCGCCATCGCCCGCGACGTGGGCGAAAGGCTGAACCTTGGCCCTGAGGCCGCCGCCTTCGGCATCTGCGAGGTGGTGGACGAGAATATGGCGAATGCCGCCCGCGTCCATGCGGTGGAGAACGGCAAGAACATTTCCGACAACCTGATGGTGGCCTTCGGCGGCGCCGCCCCCCTGCACGCCGCGCGGCTGTGCGAAAAGCTGGGGATCGACCGCTGCCTGATCCCGCCGGGGGCGGGGGTGGGGTCCGCCATCGGCTTCCTGAAGGCGCCCTTCGGATACGAGGCGCTGGCCTCGCGCATCATCGGCCTGTCCGATTTCGACCCGGCGGCGGTGAACGCGCTGGTCGAGGGCCTGCGCGCCACCGCCGAGGGCTTCGTGCGGCAAGGCACCGCCGGCCAGATCCTGTGCGAGATCGTGGCCTTCATGCGCTATCGCGGGCAGGGCTGGGAAATTCCGGTGCCGCTGCCGGTGCGCCCCTTCACCGCCGATGATGCCGGGCTGATCCGCGCCCGCTTCCTCGACGCCTATGCCCGGTTCTTCGGCCGCGCCATCGACGGGCTGTCGGGGCTGGAGATCGAGATCGTCACGCTTTCGGTCAAGGCTTCGGACCAACGCGCCGCGCCCGACCGTCACAGCCTCACCCCGGGCCGGAGCGAGGCAGCCGTTCCGCTCTCCCGCGCGGTTTTCGATCCGGCCCGGGGCGAGGCTTTGCCGACCGCCATCGTCGAACGCGCCGCGCTGGCGCCCGGCGCGCGGCTGAAAGGCCCGGCGGTGATCGTCGAACGCGAAACCTCCACCGTCGTCACCTCGCCCTTCGATGCGGTGATGCAGGATGACGGCAGCCTTCTTCTGATCCGCAAAGGAGCGGCGCAATGATGGACGCGACCCCCATTCCGGCCGCTGATTCCACGA
>JBDHSR010000425.1:0-3119 GCA_039808305.1 Gemmobacter sp.
CCCGACACCGCCTCGACCGAAGCGAACAGCGCCTGCTTCGCCTCCAGCTTCTCGGCGATGGCCTCGATCACCAGATCGCAGGGGCCGAGACCGTCGATCTCCACCACCTTGAGCCGGGCCAGCAGCGCCTCCATCGCCCCGGCGGCCATCTTGCCCGCCGCCACCCGCGGCGCCAGCCCGTCGCGCATCCGTTGCACTGCGTTTTCGCGCGCGGGCGCATGGGCGTCCGCCAGCAGCACCTCATGCCCCGCCGCCGCATAGACCTGCGCGATGCCCAGACCCATCACGCCCAATCCGACAATCCCGATGACCGCCATGCCACCCTCCTGTTTTGCGGGCATCCTCCGCCTTCGCCGAAAATTTTTCAAGACAGAAATTTCAAGCTTGAAATAATGATCGGCCGGTGGCAACGTGAGTCCCAAGGAACGCGACACGCGGGAGGTTATTCATGAAGGTTCTGTGCCTGGGCGGCGGCCCTGCCGGTCTCTATTTCGCCATTTCCATGAAACTGCGCGATCCGTCGCACCAGGTGACGGTGCTGGAGCGCAACAAGGCCAACGACACGTTCGGCTGGGGGGTCGTGCTGTCGGACGACGCGCTGGGCCGGATGCAGAAGAACGATCCGGTCTCGACCGATGCGATCCGGTCGAACTTCGCCTATTGGGACGACATCGCGGTGGTGCATGACGGCGTGCGCACCGTCTCGGGCGGGCATGGCTTCGCCGGGATCGGCCGCAAGGCGATGCTGATCCTGCTGCAACAGCGCGCCCGCGAGCTGGGCGTCGACATGCGGTTCGAGACCACCTTCAAGACCGCCGAGGAATACCGCAAGGATTACGACCTCGTGGTCGGCTGCGACGGCCTGAACAGCGTCGTGCGCACCGAATATGCCGATGTGTTCAAGCCCGACATCGACGTGCGCAAGTGCAAGTTCATCTGGCTCGGCACGCATCAGAAATTCGACGACGCCTTCACCTTCATCTTCGAAAAGACCGAACATGGCTGGATGTGGGCGCATGTCTACCAGTTCGACGACAACACCGCGACCTTCATCGTCGAGACCCTGCCCGAGACCTGGGACAAATGGGGTTTCGAGGCGATGACGAAAGAGGAAACCGTCGAGACCTGCCGCAAGATCTTCGAAAAGCATCTGGGCGGGCATGACCTGATGTCGAACGCCGCCCACCTGCGCGGCTCGGCGGTGTGGATCCAGTTCCCGCGGGTGATCTGCGAGAAATGGTATCACGAGAATGTCGTGCTGATGGGCGACGCGGCGGCGACCGGGCATTTCTCGATCGGCTCCGGCTCGCGCCTGGCTTTCGACAGCGCCATCGCGCTGGCCGAATACCTGCATAGCGAGCCGAACATGGAAGCGGCGTTCCGCCGCTATCAGGAAGAGCGCCGCGTCGAGGTGCTGCGCCTGCAATCGGCGGCGAGGAACAGCCTCGAATGGTTCGAACAGGTGGAGCGTTACCTCGACCTGCACCCGACCCAGTTCGCCTATTCGCTGCTGACCCGCTCGCAGCGCATCAGCCACGAGAACCTGCGCCTGCGCGATCCGGCCTGGCTGGCCTCGGCCGAGGACTGGTTCCAGGAACAGGCCGGCGGCGACAAGGGCCGCCGCCCGATGTTCGCGCCGTTCAAGCTGCGCGGGATGGAGCTGAAGAACCGCATCGTCATGTCGCCGATGGCGCAATACAAGGCGGTGGACGGCTGCCCGACCGACTGGCATTTCGTGCATTACGCCGAACGCGCCAAGGGCGGCGCCGCGCTGATCTATACCGAGATGACCTGCGTCTCGCCCGAGGGCCGCATCACCCCCGGCTGCCCCGGCCTCTACGCGCCGGAACATGAAGCGGCGTGGAAACGGCTGGCCGATTTCATCCATGCCGAGACCACGGCGAAATTCTGCATGCAGATCGGCCATGCCGGGCGCAAGGGCTCGACCTGCGTGCCGTGGGATGGCGGCATCGACCAGCCGCTCGCCTCGGGCAACTGGCAGACGGTCGCGGCCTCGGCCCTGCCCTATCGCGAGGTGAACGGCGTGCCGAAGGCGATGGACCGCGCCGACATGGACGAGGTGAAGGCGCAGTTCGTCAGCGCCATCGAAATGGCCGCCCGCGCCGGCGTCGACATGATCGAGATGCACGCGGCGCATGGCTATCTGCTGGGCACCTTCATCTCGCCGGTCACCAACAAGCGCGACGACGAATATGGCGGCAGCCTGGACAACCGGATGCGCTATCCGCTGGAAGTGTTCCAGGCCATGCGCGCCGCCTGGCCGGAGGACCGGCCGATGTCGGTGCGGATCTCGGCCCATGACTGGATCGAGGGCGGCGTGGACCCGGAAGAGGCGGTGGAGATCGCGCGCCGGTTCCGCGCGGCGGGCGCCGACATCATCGACGTCTCCTCGGGCCAGACCGACCCGGCGGAGCGGCCGATCTACGGCCGGATGTTCCAGACCCCGTTCTCGGACCGCATCAGGAACGAGGCGCATATCCCGACCATGACCGTCGGCAACATCTCGGACTGGGACCAGGTGAACGGCATCCTGATGGCCGGCCGCGCCGATCTGGTCTGCCTCGCCCGGATGCACCTCGCCGATCCCTATTGGACGCTGCACGCCGCTGTGGAACAAGGTGACACCGCGTCGGAATGGCCCGCGCCCTACAAGGGAGGCCGCGATCTGCTGTTCCGGCTGCGCGAGCGACAACAGGAGGTGATCCGGGCATGACACTGGCGGGCAAGCGGGTTCTGGTGACGGGGGGCGGCACGGGCGTCGGGGCGGATCTCGCCCGGGGCTTCGCCGAAGCGGGGGCGGAGGTGGTCGTCGCCGGCCGCCGCGCCGCGCCGCTGGAGGCGGTGGCCTCCCGGACCGGCGCCCGCGTCGTCACCGCCGATGTGACGGACGAGGCTTCGGTGGCGGCGATGTTCGCCGCCGCCGGGCCCTGCGACATCGTGATCGCCAATGCCGGGGCCGCCGAAAGCGCCCCCTTCGGGCGCACCACGCTGGAGCAGTGGAACGCCATGCTGGCGGTGAACCTGACCGGCGTGTTCCTGACCTTCCGCGCGGGCCTGGCGCAGATGCCGGGCTGGGGACGGCTGATCGCCGTCGCCTC
>JBDHSR010000426.1:0-3116 GCA_039808305.1 Gemmobacter sp.
CTGCACGACGCCTCGCGGCTGATCCGCCGGCGTTTCGCGGCGCGCACGGTGGAGCACGGGCTTTCGGCGACGCAATGGCGGCTGCTGGGTCTGCTGTTCCGCGAGGGGCCGCAGATCCAGTCCGCGCTGGCCGACCGGCTGGATGTGGAGCCGATCTCGGTCTCCCGCCTGATCGACCGGATGGAGCAATCCGGCTGGGTCCGCCGCGAGGCGCATCCCGAGGATCGCCGCGCCCGCGTCATCCTGCCCACCGCGCAGGCCGAGGCCATCGCCCCGAACGTGCGCGGCATCGTGGAGGCGGTGACGGAAGAGGCGCTGGCCGCCCTGACCGATGCCGAGCGCGAGGCGCTGCACCGCGCGCTGCTGACGATCATCGACACCCTGAACCGCCCGGAGCCGGCCGAGGCCGCCCGGAATACCGACGAGACGAGACCATGAGCGAACCGATCCCCGACCCCCAGCCGATCCCCGCCGCCCTGCCCGCAAGGGGCGGCCGGCTGCGCCGCCTGGCGCTGATGCTGTCGGTGCCGCTGCTGATCGCGGGCGGCGTCGGTGCCTGGTGGCTTGCCGGCGGCGGGCAGGAGGTGACCGAGAACGCCAATCTCCATCAGGCCCGCATCTCCATCGCGCCGACCATCGGCGGCCGTGTGGTGGGCGTGAATGTCCATGAGCTTCAGCAGGTCAAGGCCGGCGAGGTGCTGTTCCAGGTCGACCCGGAGCCCTACCGGCTGGCGCTGGCCGAGGCCGAGGTGGCGGTCGACGGTGCCCGGCTGAAGGTGGAGCAGTTGAAGGCCGCGTATCGGCAGGCCATGGCGCAGGTGCAACTGGCCGAGGGCGATGCCGAATACCTGACCCATGAGCTCGACCGGCAGGCCGCGCTCTCCGACAAGGGGGTCGCCGCCGGCACCGCGCTCGACAATGCCCGCCATGCCGCCCGCAGCGCCGGCGAACAGGCCGAGATCGCCCGGCTCAATGTCGCCGCCGCCCGCGCCGCGCTGGGCGGCGACCCCGAGGCCGCGACCGACAGCCACCCGACCGTCGCCGCCGCGCTGGTGGAACTGGACCGCGCCCGCTACAACCTGTCGGTCACCACGGTGACGGCCCCGGCGGATGGCGTCGTCTATCAGGCGGCCTCGTTCCGGCAGGGCGCGATGGTGACGGCGGGGCAGGCGGTCTTCGCGCTGGTCGAAACCGCCGAATCCTGGGTGGACGCCAATTTCAAGGAAACCCAACTCGCCGGGATTTCCGTCGGCCAGAAGGCCGAGATCAGCTTCGACATGGCGCCCGGCCGCCATTTCACCGGCACGGTGGAGGCGATCGGGGCCGGGACGGGGGCCGAATTCTCGCTGCTGCCGGCGCAGAACGCCACCGGCAACTGGGTGAAGGTCACCCAGCGCGTGCCGGTGCGCATCAAGCTCGACCAGCCGGATTTGGTGGCGGGCCTCGCCTCCGGCCTCAGCGCCGAGGTCTCGGTGGAGACCGGGCGCGAACCGGCGCTGGCCGCGCTGGCGGCGGAGTGAGGCGAGGGCCATGTCCACGCAGCCCGAGGTGAAGCATCGGGGGCTGATCACGCTGGCCATCATGCTGGCGACGATCATGCAGGTGCTCGACACCACCATCGCCAATGTCGCCCTGCCGTCGATGACCGGCGATCTGGGCGCCTCGCAGGACACGATCAACTGGGTGCTGACCAGCTATATCGTGGCCTCGGCCATCATCACGCCGATGACCGGCTGGCTGGCCGACCGGCTGGGCAAGCGCGAGCTGTTCCTCGGCTCCATCGTGGGGTTCGTGGCGACCTCCATCGCCTGCGGCCTGGCCTGGAGCCTGCCGTCGATGGTGGCCTTCCGGCTGCTGCAAGGCGTGTTCGGCGCGGCCATCGTGCCGCTGTCGCAGACTTTCCTGCTGGACATCAACCCGCGCGAGAAGGCGGGGCAGGCGATGGCGATGTGGGGGGCGGGGATCATGGTCGGCCCGATCATCGGCCCCACCCTGGGCGGCTGGCTGACGGAAAGCTATTCCTGGCGCTGGGTGTTCCTCATCAACCTGCCGGTGGGGGTGCTGGCCTTCCTCGGCTGCGCCTTCTTCCTGCCGCGCAGCGCCCGCAAGCCGCGCGCCTTCGACCTGCCGGGCTTCGCGATGCTGGCCATCGCCATCGGCGCGCTGCAACTGATCCTCGACCGGGGCGGCGAGGTGGACTGGTTCGCGGCGGCGGAGATCTGGATCTATGCGGTGATCTCGGCCTCGGCCTTCTGGATCTTCGTGGTGCATATCCTGCACGCGCCGAAGCCCTTCCTCGATCCGCGCATGTTCGCCGACCGCAACTTCACCACGGGGCTGCTGTTCATCTTCGTCGTCGGCATCATCCTGCTGGCGAGCCTCGCGCTCCTGCCGCCGATGCTGTCGCGCATCCTCGGCTATCCGGTGATCACCACGGGCATGGTGATGGCGCCGCGCGGGGTGGGCACGATGATCTCCATGCTGGTCGTCGGGCGGCTGGTGCGGAAGGTGGATGCGCGGCTTCTGGTCATCACCGGGCTCGGGCTCACCGCGCTGTCGCTGTGGGAGATGACGGGCTTCACCCCGCAGATGGACGCCATGCCGGTGATCCGCTCCGGTGTCACGCAGGGGCTTGGCCTCGGCCTCGTCTTCGTGCCGCTGTCGACGGTGGCCTTCTCGACCATCGACCCGAAATACCGGGCGGATGCGACGAGCCTGTTCAGCCTGGTGCGCAATATCGGCTCGTCCATCGGCATCTCGGTGGTCTCGGCGGTGCTGACGCGCAATATCCAGATCAACCATGCCGAACTCGGCGCCTTCATCAACCCGTTCAACCCGGTGCTGCGGCAGGTGAGCCCAGGGGCCGCGGCGGGCGATCTGGCGGCGCTGACGCAGATGGACGGGCTGGTGAACGTGCAGGCGGCGATGATCTCCTATGTCGATGATTTCTGGCTGATGATGTGGGTGACGCTGGCGGCGATCCCGCTGGCGCTGATGCTGCGTCGGCCGGCTCCGCTGCGGGGGTGACCCCAGACCGCCTCCGCCTCGCGCGCCAGCAGCCGGGCCTCCGCCGCGTCGAGCCGGCGCCGCGCGGCGGTTTCGCAGCCGGTCTCCGC
>JBDHSR010000427.1:0-3100 GCA_039808305.1 Gemmobacter sp.
GGCGCGGCGCGCGGGCGATGCGGGGGCGGGTGACGCTGCGCGGCGCGCTCGGCGCCATCGCGGCGGAGCGGGGCGAGGCGGTGCCGGTGGTGCTGTCGCTCGGGCTGGGGCTTTCGGTGCTGGCGGCGGTCGGCCAGATCGACGCCAACCTGCGCGCCGCCATCGACCGCGACCTGCCGAGCCGCGCGCCGGCCTATTTCTTCGTCGACATCCAGCCCGACCAGATCGCGCCCTTCCTCGACCGGGTGCGCGGCGATCCCGCCATCAGCCGGGTGGAAAGCGCGCCGATGCTGCGCGGGGTGCTGGCGGCGATCAACGGCCGCCCGGCGGCGGAGGTGGCGGGCGATCACTGGGTGGTGCGCGGCGACCGTGGGCTTTCTTATGCCGACGCGATGCCCGAGGGGACCGAGGTGGTGGCGGGCTCATGGTGGCCCGAGGGGTATTCCGGCGATCCGCAGGTCAGTTTCTCGGCGAAGGAGGCGGCGGAGATCGGGCTGCGGCTCGGCGACAGCGTCACGCTCAATGTGCTGGGCCGCGACATCGCCGCCACCGTCACCTCGTTCCGCGAGGTCGATTTCGCCACCGGCGGCATGGGGTTCGTCATGGTGATGAACGCCGCCGCCCTGCAAGGCGCGCCGCACAGCCATATCGCCACGATCTACGCCCCGCCCGAGGACGAGGCGCGCATCCTGCGCGACCTGGCCGGCACCTGGCCCAACATCACCGCGATCCGGGTGCGCGAGGCCATCGGCCGGGTGACCGAGGCGCTGGACGCCATCGCGACCGCCACCGCCTGGGCGGCGGCGGCGGTGCTGGCGACCGGCTTCGTGGTGCTGATCGGCGCCGCGGCGGCCGGGGAGCGGGCGCGGATCTACGAGGCGGCGGTGCTGCGGGTGCTCGGTGCCTCGCGGGGCCGGATCCTCGCCGGATTCGCCCTGCGCGCGGCGCTGATGGGGGCGGCGGCGGGGCTGGTCGCCATCGTCGCGGGCGGCATCGCGGGCTGGGCGGTCATGGTGCTGGTGATGGAGGCGGCCTACAGGTTCGAGCCGGTCTCCGCGCTGGCCATCGTGGCGGGCGGCATGGCGGCCACGCTGCTCGCCGGCCTCGCCTTCGCCTGGCGGCCGCTGGCGGTCCGCCCGGCGGGGGTGCTGCGCGCGGCGGAATGAGCGGGTTCAGTTGGTGACCAGCCAGTAGCCGTCGACCCCCGGCCCGGCATTGCGGACCGTCACCGTGACGAAGCCGCTTTCGGGCAGCGTCACCCGGCAGACGGCCGGCGCCTCCGGCGCGAGGCAGAGCGGGCCGGCCTCGCTTGCGACGGTCAGCGACAGCGCCCCGTCGCCATCGCCGACGAGGCCGATCTCCAGCGCCGCGCCGCCATCGACCGGCAGGCGGTAGCCATGGCTCAGCCCGGGGTCCAGCACGGCGTCCGACAGCCGCAGCACCGCCTTCGGCAGGGCTTCGGCGCCGGTGGCCGAGGATTGCAGCAGCCAGGACAGCGACTCGTCCGCCTCCACGGCGAGCCGCGCCGCCTCGGCCATGGCGCCGGGCTCCATCGGGCCGGGCCGCGTGTCGGGGCCGGGCGCCGCCTTGCCGGCGGGCTCGGGCCGCCGTTCCACCCGCTGCGTCTCCAGCCCCATCACCAGCCGGGCGGCGGCGATCTGCGACAGCCCGTCCCGCGTCGCCACCCCCATCGCCATCAGCCGCTGCGCGCTGACCAGCCGGTCCACCGCGCCGGGGGGCGGGCGGTCCTCGGCCAGGGCGGGGCAGGCGAGCGACAGGCAGAGCAGGGTGATGAGGCGCATGGCATTCCCGTTCGGATCGCCGGCGAGAGTGGCAGCAAGCGCCGCGCTCGGCAAGGGATCGGCGGCGCTGAAGCCGGGCTTCAGCCGATCCGGCTTTCCGCGCCTCGCGCGATGGCCTATCCCGGTGCGGCAACAGGAGGATCCGATGCGCGACATCTTCGCCCGACTCATGGCCTTCGACACCGTGAGCGCCCGCCCGAATATCGAGCTGATGCACCATGTCCGCGACCTGCTGGCCGGGGCGGGCATCGAGGCGGTGCTGATCCCCGATCCCTCGGGGGGGAAGGCCAATCTCTTCGCCACGGT
Organism: Gemmobacter sp.; assembly: GCA_039808305.1. GTDB lineage: Bacteria > Pseudomonadota > Alphaproteobacteria > Rhodobacterales > Rhodobacteraceae > Gemmobacter. Next base: position 2,109 of record JBDHSR010000427.1, read on the forward strand.
CGGGCCGGCGGGGCAGGGCGGCGTCATGCTTTCCGGCCATACCGATGTCGTCCCGGTCGAGGGGCAGAGCTGGACGAAGCCGCCTTTCGCGCTGACCGCCGAGGGCGGGCGGCTTTACGGCCGGGGCGCGGCCGACATGAAGGGCTTCTGCGCGCTGGCCATCGACGCCATGCTGAAGGCGGCGCGGCGGCCGCTGCGGGTGCCGCTCCATCTCGCGCTCTCCTATGACGAGGAGGTCGGCTGCATGGGGGTGCGCTCGCTGGTCGGGATGCTGGCGCAGGCGCCGGTGCGGCCGCGCTTCTGCATCGTGGGAGAGCCGACGGGGATGCAGGTCGCCACCGGCCACAAGGGCAAGATCGCGCTGCGCGCCACCTGCACCGGGCGCGAGGGTCATTCGGCGCTGGCGCCGCTGGCGCTGAACGCGCTGCATCTCGCCGCCGATTTCCTGAACGAGGTCCGCGCCTTGCAGGCCCGCGTCGCCGAGAGCGGCCTGCGCGACGGCGATTACGACGTGCCCTATACCACGCTCCATGTCGGCAAGATGCAGGGCGGCGTGCAGGTGAACATCGTGCCGAACACCGCCACGCTCGATTTCGAGATCCGCTCGCTGGCCGGGGACGACACCGATGCCCTGATCGCCGAATTGCGCGCCGCCGCCGCCCGGATCGTCGCGCCGCTGAGGGCCGATTTCCCCGAGGCGGAGATCCGGGTCGAGCGGCTCTGGGATTACCCCGGCCTCGGCACGCCCTCGGATGCCGGGGTGGTGAATTTCGTGAAGGGGCTGACCGGGGCCAATGGCACGATCAAGGTGGCCTTCGGCACCGAAGGGGGCCTCTTCTCCCGCGATCTGGGGATTCCGACGGTGATCTGCGGCCCCGGCTCGATGGCGCAGGGCCACAAGCCCGACGAATATGTCACCGAGGAACAGATGGACCGCTGCGCCGCCATGCTGGAGGCGCTGCTGGATCGGCTGGAAGCGGGGTTCTGAGGGG
>JBDHSR010000428.1:0-3097 GCA_039808305.1 Gemmobacter sp.
GCGGCTGGCGATGTCCTCGATCAGGAAGATGTGCTTGAGCGGCGCGCCGGCGCATTTCATCTCGGTCGAGGGGCGGGTGAACAGGCCGACGCCGCCCTTTTCGGTGAAGGCGCGCGCGGCGGTCCAGGTTTTCGCCGCATGATCCGGCCCGGCGTAAAGCGCGCCGATGCCGTTCGTTCCCACCATGTCGAGCGAGAAGCCCGGGATCGCCGCATGGTCCAGCACCAGCCCCGGCGCCACGATCAGGAAATCGTAGTCCAGTTTCGTGCCGCCCGCCGTCGCCACGGTCTTCGCCAGCGGGTCGATGGCGGCGGCGGCCTCGGCGACCAGCGTCACGCCCTTGGGCAGCCAGTCCGCCGTCTGGCTGACGGTGTAGGAGGCGGGCTTCAGCCCCGCCGCCACCAGCGACAGGCCGGGCTGGTAGAGATGTTCCCTGCGCGGATCGACCAGCGTGATGGTCGCGCCCTCCAGCCGCTCGACCAGCCGGTTGGCCAGCGCGGTGCCCGCCGCCCCCGCGCCGATGATGACGATGCGGGCCTTGGTCGCCAGCCGCGCCGCCCGGGCCGGCATCCCGGCCGAGGCCAGCGCCAGGGCGCCCCCGGCAAGGCCAAGGAAACCGCGGCGCGATGGCGCCAGTTCGTTCAAGGGGTTCAAGTCGTCTCCTCCCAATTCATCTTTGATCGTCTCATGCGGATTTTCGCTCCGGTCCCATCCAGCCATCGTTTTGCCGATGCGCCCGCGATGACCCGCAAGGCGAGCGCGGCCCGGTTCAGAAGCTGAGGACGGAGGTGCCGGGCGCGACGATGGCGGCGCCCATGGCATCGGGCGCAGCCGGGGTCACGCCGTCGATCAGCACCGAGGCGTCGGCGCCCTTGCCCGGCAGGTAGATCGCGCAGACCTGCACCTTGAGGCCCGACTTCTCCATCATCGTCTTCATCAGCCCCTGCGGGCTGGCGCCCTTCGGCGGTTGCCCGGCGGTGGCGGTGTCCGGCGCCTCTTTCAGGGCGATGTCCCCGGCCGGGCCGCAGAGCAGCATCTCGGCCTGCGCTCCGGCGGCGATGGCGTTCATGGTCAGCACCATGGCCATCAGCTGGGTCTGCGGCTCCGGCGCGGTGAGGATGGTCAGCAGCCGATCGGGGCTTTCGGCCTGCGCGGCCCCCGCGAGGGTCAGCGCGAGCAGCGGCGCGGCGAGGCGGATCGGTTTCATGGGTATCTCCGTTGTTGGAATGGACACCGTTGGAAACCGGCAGGCGAAGCCGGTCCGATGCGGTGGTGCGAACCGCAATCCTGAATACGTCGGGGGTGTCGCAGCGGCGGCGCGGGACGCGGCGCCGCTGCTGCCGTGGCACGCCGGTCAGGGACCGGCGCGCCCGTCCGGGGTGTGGGTGCCCCGGGCGATGGTTTTCTCGTCTTCCTTCAGCTCCAGCCACATCGCGTTCATCACCGCGAAGATGGCGGCCAGCGGCAGGCCGAGGATCCAGGCGAAATACCACATGGTCGCGTCCTTTCAGTAGGCGGTGTGGGAGTTCTCGGTGACATCGGCCTCGGTCACCTTGCCCCACAGCACTTTGTAGACCCAGGCCGTGTAGGCCATGATCAGCGGCATGAAGATCGCCGTGCAGACCAGCATGATGAACAGCGTCAGGTGCGAGGAGGAGCTGTTCCACACCGTCAGCGACGAGCGCGGATCGCTGGAGGACGGCATGATGAAGGGAAACATCGTCAGCCCGACCGAGGCGATCACGCCGAGGATCGACAGGTTCGAGGCCAGGAAGGCCATCCCGCCGCGCCCCGACCGCAGGCCGAGGAAGGCCATGAGCCCGCCGGCGAGGCCGAGCAGTGGGGCGATGGCGATCCAGGGCCGGTCGGCATAGGCCGTGAACCAGCTCGCCGTGCGCTCCACCTCGAAATGCAGCGGGTTCGAGGGGCCGCCGGTGGCATAGTCGCCGACGATGCGGAAGCCCTCGATGCCGAAGGCCATCCAGACCCCGGCCAGCGCATAGGCCGCCACCGCCAGCAGTGCCGCGAAGGAACCGTAACGCCGGGCGCGGGCCTGCACCGCGCCCTCGGTCTTGATGGCGAGCCACGCCCCGCCATGCATCAGCAGCATCGCCAGCGACACCACCCCGGCGAGGATCGAGAACGGATCCAGCAGGCCGATGAACTTGGCATACCAGGCGCCTTCATAGATGGTGTGCAGGTCGTCGGTGAAATGGAAGGGCACGCCCTGGATCACATTGCCGACCGCCACGCCGAACAGCAGCGCCGGCATCGCGCCGCTGATGAACAGCGCCATGTCCCAGCGGGCGCGCCAGGCGGGATCGTCCTTCTTGGAGCGGTATTTGAACGCTACGGGCCGCACGATGAAGGCCGCCAACACCACGAACATCGCCAGATAGAAGCCCGAGAAGCTGACCGCGTAGAGCGGCGGCCAGGCGGCGAAGATCGCGCCGCCGCCGAGGATGAACCAGACCTGGTTGCCCTCCCAGACCGGGCCGACGGTGTTGAGGATCACCCGCCGCTCCACATCCGTCTTGCCGACGAAGGGCATCAGCGCCGCCGTGCCCATGTCGAAGCCGTCGGTCAGCGCGAAGCCGATCAGCAGGACGCCCAGCAGCCCCCACCAGATCACGCGCAACAGTTCGTAGCTGAGGAATTCATGCAGGATCATGGTCTTACTCCGCGGGTTGGGCGATGGCGTCGGCGTTGCCGGACAGGCGGGCAGTGTGGCGCCGGACCCAGGCCTCGGTCTCGTCGACATCCTGGAACGGGCCCTTGCGGATGTATTTCAGCATCAGCCCCATCTCGATGACGAAGAGCACCGTGTAGAACAGCACGAACCCGGCCAGCGTCAGCGCCACCTCGGTCATCGACAGGGCCGAGACCGACATGGCGGTGGGCAGCACCCCGTCCACCGTCCAAGGCTGGCGGCCGAATTCGGCCACGAACCAGCCCATCTCGGCGGCGATCCAGGGCGCCGGGATCATCCAGACCGCCAGATGCAGCGCCCAGCGGGGATAGCGCATCCCCCGGAACGAGGCCCGCCAGAAGAAATAGGCCATGGTGGCGATGAAGCCGAAGCCGAGCGCGACCATGA
>JBDHSR010000429.1:0-3093 GCA_039808305.1 Gemmobacter sp.
GCTCGAAATGGTCGAGCAGCCGGCCGGGGGTGGCGATCAGCACGTCGACGCCGCGGTCGATCAGCTTGTCCTGCTCGCCGAAGGCCACGCCGCCGATGAGCAGCGCCTTGGTCAGCTTGGTATGCTTGGCATAGGTGTCGAAGTTTTCCGCCACCTGCGCCGCGAGTTCGCGGGTGGGGCAAAGCACGAGGCTGCGCGGCATCCGGGCACGGGCGCGGCCCTGGCCCAGCAGCGTGATCATCGGCAGCGAGAAGCTCGCCGTCTTGCCGGTGCCGGTCTGGGCGATGCCCAGCACGTCGCGGCCCTGAAGCGCATGGGGGATGGCCTGCGCCTGAATCGGGGTGGGCGTTTCATAGCCCGCTTCCGCGACGGCTTGCAAAACGCGCGGATCCAGCGCGAGATCGGAGAATTTGGTCATAAGCGTCCTGTCGATGCGGGATCGGCCCGCAAGGGTATCGTGGGACGCAACGAACCGGGCGCCCCGGCGTCAATGGCACAAAGCCTTTTGCCGGTTAGCGGAAATCGCGGGTCGCGTCAAGCTGCCGCGCCCGTTGCGCCGGGCAGGATCGACGGGCGCCGTGATCGAAGCGGTGCCGGCCGCCGCCCCGGCGCGGGCCTGCGCCTCGCCCGGCACAGGGCCCGCCGCCGGACTGCCGCTTCGGGCGGGGCTTCAGGGACTCTGACATGATGATCGGAGACGGGCGGCCCGGACCCGTCCGCAATCGGGAATTGCCCGCCACGGCGCGGGGAGACGAGGCGGCGAGGGCGGGCTCCGTCCGCGTCGCGCGCCGGCTTCGCCGCTTTCCCGGCAAGGCGAGGCTCTCCGGCCGCGTGGAACGTGGAGCCGCTACAGCCAGTCCTTGTAGCTGCCGAAAACCGGCACATGCCCCTCGAACTTGCGGCATTCGCGCCGCAGCGCCCGCGCTTCGGGGTCTTCCAGCAATTCGGCGATCTTCTGCTTGTGCCGGGCGACCGATTGCCGGCGCAGCCGCATCAGCCTGCCGCCCGAGGCCTCGTCCAGCGCCGCCATCCGGGCGCGGATGCGCGGCAGGAAGCGGCGCATGCTGTCATCCTCGACGAAATTGCGGTTGCGCAGCGCCCAGTATTTCAGCCCCACCGTGCGGTCGTCCTGATGGGCCGAGCCGCGCCGGGTCTTGACCACGAAGGAATCGAGGTCGCGCACGATGTAATGGTTGATCTGCGCGAGGCTCTGCCCGCCGGGATCGGTGGAGTTGTAGTTCTTCACCTGATAGGCGTCCGGCGTCAGGCCCGAGCCGTTGCAGATCCTGAGGCCCGGCATCTCGGCATCGGCCTCGGGCGGCTTGTGGATGCCGGGGCGGCTGAACAGCGCGGGGCGGAACAGCGCCTTGTAGGCGTTGAAATGCGCGTCGTCGGCCATCGCGTAATCGGCCATCACGAATCGCTCCGATTGCAGCCGGAAACTGTGCAGCAGCTTGCCGCTGGAGCCGAACAGCCGCCAGTTCACCATCATCAGGTCGAATTCCGGCGCGGCGGCGATCAGGTCGGCCAGCCGGCCGTCGCCCACCTTCACCGCCAGCATCTCGTCGAGGTCGAGCGCCATGGCGTAATCGGCCTGCTTGTAGGCGTCGAGCTCGCCGGCGCGGCTATAGGCGCGGATCTGGTGGCCGCCGCGCGGCGCGCGGTTGGGGAAGTAGCGGATGGCGCCGAGACCGTCGAGCACGGCCATCATCTCATGCGTCAGGTCGTCGGAATCGTTCTGGTAGAGCGCGATGTCGGTGAAGCCGGTCTCCAGGTGATGCGCCACCCATTCCAGCACATAGGGCCCCTCGTTCTTGGCGGTGGCGACCAGAAAGGCGCGCGGTTCGGTCATGCTCTCGTCCTCCGTCGCGCGGCACAGTGGCGCGGAATTGCGGCGAGGAAAAGGCCCGGACCGGGAACCGGCGCGGGAGCCGGCGGGTTTTCCCGCAGGGCCCGAGGCCCGCAACCGAAAGGAGCTCGCGATGATCGTCAAATCCGGCACCGCCGTCTGGCAGGGCGGCCTGAAGGACGGCAAGGGCAGCATCGGCACCCAGAGCGGCGCGCTGACCGATCAGCCCTACGGCTTCCGCACCCGCATGGAAACCCAGCCCGGCACCAATCCCGAGGAGCTGATCGCCGCCGCCCATGCCGGCTGTTTCTCGATGGCGCTGGCCAATATCCTCGGCCAGCGCGGGATCGCGCCCGAGGAGATCGACACCCAGGCTTTCGTGACGCTCGACCAGCGGGACGGCGCCTATGTCATCACGAAATCGGCGCTGGAAGTGGTGATCCATGCCGATGCCGACGAGCCGGCGCTGATCGCGGCGGCGGAGGAGGCGAAGGCCGGTTGTCCGGTCTCGAAACTGCTGAACGCCGAGATCACCATGGAGGCCCGCAAGGGATAGGCGCGGTCCGGGGCCGCCCGCCGGAAGAACCGCCCCGGTCCCGCCGCTGCGCAGCAGCGGGACCGCCATCTCCGGCTCGGGGGGGGCCGACCGGAGGGGCGGTCAGACCATCATTTCCTTGGTGGCGGTCAGCTTCAGGTCGGGATGGTCGCGCTCCACCCGGTCGATGTCCCATTTCAGCCGGGTCAGGTAGACCAGATCGCCGTCATTGTCGTTGGCGATATGGCCCTTGTTGACATTGACGAATTTCTCGATCTCGGCCCTGGGGCCCGAGATCCAGCGCGCCGAGGTGAATTGCGACGGCTCGAAGCGGACCGGCAGGGAATATTCCTGCTCGATGCGGCTGGCCAGCACGTCGAATTGCAGCGCGCCCACCACGCCCACGATGAAGCCGGAGCCGATCATCGGCTTGAACACCTTGGCCGCGCCTTCTTCGGCGAATTGCATCAGCGCCTTTTCCAGATGCTTGGCCTTCATCGGATCGCCCGCCCGCACCCCTTGCAGCAGTTCCGGCGCGAAGGAGGGGATGCCGGTGAAACGCAGCTTCTCGCCCTCGGTCAGCGCGTCGCCGATGCGCAATTGCCCGTGGTTCGGGATGCCGATGATGTCGCCCGCCCAGGCCTCTTCGGCGAGTTCCCGGTCGGCGGCGAGGAACAGCACCGGGTTCGACACCGCCATCGGCTTGCCG
>JBDHSR010000430.1:0-3089 GCA_039808305.1 Gemmobacter sp.
GCATCCGCCGTGCGCGGCGCGGGCGGGCGGGTCTCGTCGATCCAGTCGCCGCCGCAATCGCCATAGACGGCGGTCGAGGAGAGATAGCCGATCCAGCCCGGACGCGCGCCTTCCAGCGCCGGCCCGGCGAGGTCGAGGCCGGGGCAGGCGCCGTCGCGCGGCGGGGTGGAGACCAGCAGGTCGGTCACGCCGGCCAGCGCGCCGGGGACGAGCCGGCCCGCCTGCTGCGGCAGGATGCGCAGCCCCGCCGCCTCCAGCGCCGCCGCCTTGGCCGGATCGCGCGCGGTGGCGCTGACCGTCGCGCCCTCGGCCATGGCCTGCCGGGCCAGTTCCTGCGCCGCGTAACCCGGCCCGATCAGGGCGAGATGGCGGCCCGCGAGTCTTCTGCCTGTCATGCGGCTGTTCCTTCTGCGAGGGCCGGGGCCATGGCGGCCCCGGCCGGGATATGAGCGCGATCCGCGGCGCTCCGCAAGTCAGCCCTCGGCCAGCACTTCCTGCGCCGAGCGGGTGCAATAGACCGCCGGATCGGCGGCGGTCGCCGGCTCGCAGGCCTCGCCCTCGGCCAGCGGGGTGACGGTGTAGCCCCCGGCCGAGGGCAGTTCGACCCGGTAGAGATGCACCTCCTCCTCGGGCTTGGCGCCATGTTCGAAGGGGGTCAGCCGCAGCGCGGTCTGGCCGCAGAGCGCGACGATCGGCGCCCGGCCCGCGCCGGACAGGATGGTCACCACCGCGTCGCGGTTGGCCTCGCATTCCACCGCGTCCTCGGCGGCGGAAAGCGTCATGCGCACCCCGCCATCGGCGGTGAGGGTCAGGACGAGAAGGGCGGTCGCAAGCATGATGTCACCTCAGAAGGTCTTGGTCAGGAACAGGTTCACCGAGCGTTCGGCCCCGGTCATCTCGCCATAGGGCTGGTAGAGCTTGTCCGTCAGGTTGTTCAGCTCCAGCACCAGCGAGACGCCATTGGCGAAATCGGCGGTGGTGTGCAGGTTCAGCGTGCCGTAGCCGGCGGCGCTGGCCGTCAGCGCGCCGGCGTCGTCGCGCATCTCGACCGCGCTCTCGCCGCGCAGGAACAGGTCGAACGCGCCGTCGACCGAGCCGAGGCTCCAGTCCTTGCGCAGCCCGATCCGGCCCGCCAGCGCCGGGGTGCCGCTGTCGCGGGTCTCGTAGCCGTTGGCATAGCCGAATTCGCGCCGCAGCGCGGTGGCGGTGACATAGGGGGTCAGGCCCGCCTGCTCGAAGGCGTGCTCGGCATGCAGCTCGATCCCCCAGGTCCGGGCGGCGTTGATGTTGCGGTACTGGCTGATCACGTTGCGCGGATTGCTGGCGTCGATCACGACCGAGGCGATGTAATCCTTCGCGTCGCTGTAGAACAGCGTCGCGTCGATCAGGCTCGCCCCGGCATCGAAGCGCGCGCCCAGCTCGAAGGTGGTGGCGCGTTCGGGCTGGAGGTCGGGATTGCCGATGGTGGTGCCGGCGCCGCCGGCGGTGGTGGACAGGAACAACTGGCTCAGCGAGGGGTGGATATAGCCCTGCGAGATATTGGCGCGCAGCGCCAGCCGGTCGTCGGGCGCCCAGACCAGCCCGGCCGAGAACAGCCCCAGATTGTCGCTGTTGCCGCTGCGCGGCTGGTCCACGCCGTTCTCGCGCGCCACGTCATGCGTGGCCCGCACGTCGTACCAGCGCCCGCCCAGCGTCAGCGTCAGGTCGCGGCCCAGATCGACCTCGTGCTGGCCGAAGACCGAGGCGGTGCGGATCTTCGCCTCGTCGTAGCGCAGCCGGGTGGTGACCGAGGGCACCGGCAGCATCGGGCCGGAGACGGTGGTGACCGTGGTCTTGTCGGCCTTCAGCCGGTCGTCCTCGTATTCCAGGCCGACGACGGTGCGGCTGTTGGCCGAAAGCCGCATCTCGGCGCGCAGGTTGGCGCCCCAGGTCAGTTGCTCGTCGGTCGAATCCGACAGCACGTTGAGGCGCATCGGGCCGGGGAACTGCGTCACGTCGTTGCTGAATTTCCGGTCGACGGTCTGGCGGTAGAGATCGAGGCTCAGCCGGTTCAGCCAGGGCGTCAGGTCGGTGCCCTCGTAGAACAGCCCGGCCTTGCGCAGGTCGCGTTTCGGCAGGGCGATGACGAACAGCGGATCGCCGGTATGGACATTGGCGGCCAGATCGTAGCTCAGCGCCTTCAGCCCGAAATAGTGATCGCCCAGCCGGTAGCCCAGATGGCCCGAGACGGTGCGGTCCTGCGTGTCGGACGGGTCGAGCACGCCGGCGGGGGTCGTGCGGTCGCCCTGGTCCATGCGGCCGAAGGTCAGCCGGTAGTCCAGTTCCCCCGCCCCGGCCGCCACCGTGCCGGCGGCGGTCGCTGAGGCGCGATAGCCGTCGGTGGCCGAGATCCAGCCGGCGGTCGTGGTCAGCTCGAACGGCTTGCCGGCGCCCTTCTTCGTGATGATGTTCACCACCCCGCCGATGGCCTGGCTGCCCGAGACCACCGAGGACGAGCCGCGCACCACCTCGATCCGCTCGATGCTGGCCGGGTCGATCAGCACCGGCTGGCCGTAATTGGTGTGGTCGGTCAGCTTCTGCCCGTCGATCAGGATCGCCACCCGGCGCGAGCTTTCGCCCCGGATCGAGATGCGCTCGATCCCCTCCTCGGTGATCTGCACGCCCGGCACGTCGCGCAGCAGCTTCGCCACCGAGACCGGCGCGGTATGGGCGATCTCGTCGCCGTCGATCACGGTGATGGCGGCGGGGTTCTTCATCACCTCGGTCGGCAGGCCGGTCGCGGTGATGGTGAGGGTGTCCAGCACCACGGTTTCACCGTCCTGCGCGAGGGCGGCGAAGGCGGATGTCAATGCGAGGGAAAGGCCGAGGGCGGATGCGCCCGGCCGCAATGGATACGACATGGTTCTCCTTCCGTCCGAAAGGACGTGTCCGGAATACGGGGGGAAACCTGGCGGGATGCTGGGAGACGCGGGATGAGCGCCGCGTATCGGGCCTGATCCCATCCGCAACATGCCGCTGCCTTGACTTAAGTCAAGGCGCCGCGAAAAAAGGGAACCGCAGGGCGGCGGGGACGGCCGGCGCCGGGGGAC
>JBDHSR010000431.1:0-3087 GCA_039808305.1 Gemmobacter sp.
TGGCGGGCACCGACCATTTCAGCGTGAAGGTCAGCGCCGATGGCGCCGCCTGGGCCGAGGCGCTGCGGATCAACCGCGCGACCGGCGCGGCCGAACTGCTGGCCGGGCTGACGGTCGGCGGGCAGGCGGCCTATCATCGCGGCAACCTGCTGGGCGCGGTCGGCCAGTCGGGCGGCGTGCCGAGCGGGGCGGTGATCGAGCGGGGCGGCAATGCCAATGGCGATTATGTCAGGTTCGCCGACGGCACCCAGATCTGCACCGCCACGCTGACCGTCAACGCGACCATCTCGGCCGCGCTGCTCGGCGGCTATCGCAATGCGGGCCAGACCTGGCTCTATCCCGCCGCCTTCGCCGCCGTGCCCCGGGTGATCGGGGCGCCGGGCAGCATCGCCTCGCTGGGGGTCGTCACCGCCAGCGCGGGACTGAACGCGGTGTCGGTCTTCCATGTGAGCGTGGCGGCGCAGGGCACCGCCGCGGATCGGGTGGCGATGATGTCCGCCATCGGACGCTGGTTCTGAAGGAGGTCTGAGATGATCATCACCCTTGTCCCCCGGCGTGCCGAGGGCACGCTCGTCCTGCATCGCGCGGGCGATGTGCTGCGCGTCAACGGCGTCGCGCATGATTTCACGCCGTTGCCGGAGGGGGCGGTGCTGCCCCGAGTGGCGCTGGCCGATCCGGCCTTCGCCTCGGACGTGACGCGGATCGGCGGTGCGCTGCATCTGGGCCTGTTCCTGCCCCATGGCCCCGACGCCCCGGAGGCGCTGCGCTTTCCCGCCGCGCTGCATGTGACGGCCGATGGCGAGATAACCCTGCCCGCGGGCCAGCCGGAGGAGGACGCATGACGATCGACTGGACGCTGATGATTCCGGCCGAGATCCGCGCGGCCGAGGCGGAGCGGGAGATCCGCGCCGCGATCCGGGCCCGGCGCGATACGGCGATCGCGGCCGGGACCGTGGTGGCGGGCCTGCCCGTCGCCACCGACGACGCGGCGCAGCAACGCCTGATGGGGGCGGTGGTGGCGGCGATGCTGGATCCGGGCCGGCCGGTGCAATGGAAGCTCGCCTCCGGCCGGTTCGTGACACTCGACCCCGCGCAGCTTTTCGCCATGGCGCAGGCGGTGCGGGCGCATGTGCAGGCCTGTTTCGACCATGAGGCCGGATTGCTGGCGGCGCTGGCCGCCGGAACGGCGGTGGATCCGCTGGCCGGCTGGCCCTGAGATCAGCGCCGCTCCGACCCCAGCAGGCCTGCCAGATAGGTTCCATAGGCGTTCTTGCCGGACATCCGGGCGCGTTCGGCGAGCTGGTCGGGGGTGATCCAGCCTTTTGCGAAGGCGATTTCCTCGGGGCATCCGACCTGCTGGCCCTGGCGTTCGGTGAGGGTGCGCACGAAGTTCCCGGCATCGAGCAGGCTCGCATGGGTGCCGGTGTCGAGCCAGGCGAAGCCGCGCCCCATCTGCTCGACCGAGAGCAGCCCTTCGGCCAGATACATTTCCAGAAGGGTGACGATCTCCAGCTCGCCCCGCGCCGAGGGGGTGACGGCGCGGGCGCGTTCGGGGGCGGTGCCGTCGAGGAAATAGAGCCCGGTGACGGCGAAGGGCGAGGGCGGCGCGCTCGGCTTCTCGACGATGCGGCTCACCTTGCCGGCGGCGTCGAACCCCACCACGCCATAGCGTTCCGGGTCCGAGACGCGGTAGCCGAAGACGGTGCCGCCGCGCTCCCGCGCATCGGCGCTGGCAAGCAGGTCCGGCAGGCCGTGGCCGAAGAAGATGTTGTCGCCCAGCACCATGGCGGAGGGCGCGCCCGCGAGGAAATCCCCGGCCAGCAGATAGGCCTGCGCCAGCCCGTCGGGCGAGGGTTGCACGATATAGGAAAGGTTCAGCCCCCATTGGCCGCCATCGCCCAGCGTGCGGCGGAACTGCTCCTGGTCCTGCGGCGTGGTGATGAGGGCGATCTCGCGGATGCCGGCCAGCATCAGCACCGAGAGCGGGTAGTAGATCATCGGCTTGTCGTAGACCGGCAGCAGCTGTTTCGAGACGCCGATGGTGATCGGGTAGAGCCTCGTGCCGGAGCCCCCGGCGAGGATGATGCCCTTGCGCCCTGTCATGTCACATATCCCCCAGTTCCGAAATCACCTGCGCCAGATCCTGCCGCCAGTCCGGTTGCGTAATGCCGAAATCCGCCGCCGATGCGGAGCAATCGAGGCGGGAATTGAGCGGCCGGCGCGCCGGGGTCGGATAGTCCGCCGTCGGGATGTCCGTCACCGTCACCGCCATGCCGGCTTGCCGGAATGTTTCGCGTGCGAAACCGGCCCAACTCGTCTCCGGTGCGCCGGCATGGTGATAGGTGCCGCCCGGCGCGCCGTCGCGCAGGGCGCGGGCGAGGGTCAGGCAGGCCTCCGCGATCCCCGCCGCCGGGGTCGGCCCGCCGATCTGGTCGGCGACCACCGCCAGCCGGTCGCGGTCCCGCCCCAGCCGCAGCATGGTCTTCACGAAATTCGCGCCATGGGCCGAGAACACCCAGGAGGTGCGCAGGATGACATGCGCCCCGCCGGCCGCCCGCACCGCCTCTTCCCCCGCGAGCTTGCTGCGGCCATAGGCGTTGAGGGGCGCGGGGCGGTCGTCCGGTTTCCAGGGCCGGCTGCCCGAACCGTCGAAGACGTAATCGGTCGAGATATGGACCAGCGGCGCCCCCAGATCGGCGCAGGCCCGCGCCATCGCGCCCGGCGCCGCGCCGTTCACCGCCAGCGCCGCCGCCTCCTCGGCCTCGGCGCGGTCCACCGCCGTCCAGGCGGCGGCGTTGATCACCGCCTCGGGGCGGTGCTGCCGGATCGCCGCCGCGCAGGCGGCGGGGTCGGAGAGATCGGCCTTGTCGCGGCCCAGAAAGAGCGCGTCCGGCACACGCCGCGCCAGTTCGCGCGCCACCTGCCCGCTCTGGCCGAAGATCAGCAGCCTCATGCCTTGCCCAGCCTTTCGCCCACGCCCTTGCGGGCGAGAAGCGGGCGCCACCAGGCCTCGTTCGCCAGATACCAGTCGACGGTGCGGGCCAGCCCCTCCTCCACCGTCACGCTCGGCCGCCAGCCCAGTTCGGT
>JBDHSR010000432.1:0-3078 GCA_039808305.1 Gemmobacter sp.
CGGTTGCGGCGCGGGCCGATCCGTCCTAGGGGAAAACCGCCCGGCAGCAGGAGGCGGCGATGACCAGCGACGAGACGAAACCCCGGCGGCCGCAGCAGGTCTATACGCTGGTGGTCGAGGTCGGCCGCAAGTCGGGCGACGGCCTGCCCGACAAGGCCACCGGCGCCGCGCTGATGATCTATGCCAGCGGCGTCGACGAGGCCGAGGCGGTGCGCGAGACGGTGGCGATCCTGAAACAGGCCGATCTCGCGCCGCTCGATGTCTCGGGCTACGGCACGCTGGACGAACGCCTCGCGGCGGGCGACGAGATCGAACCCGAGGAACGCGCGCTGATGCAGCGGGCGCTCGACGAGAATTCGGTGATCGTGGCGCAGATGACGCCCTTCTTCGACTGAGGCTCAGGCGGCGCGGCCGCCGCGCCCCAGCAGCGCCAGCAAGGGCCGCGCCTCGTAGCCGTGCAGCCGGCGCCGGGGCGGTGCCGCCGCCGCCCTGCCCGGACCGGCCGAGAGGAAGGCCACCCCCTCGCCCGCCACCAGCGCGGGATGGCCCAGATCCAGCGCCACCCCGGCCACCACGCTGCGCCGCCGGTCGAACAGCGCGGAATTGCCGTCGATCAGGTGCCGCGCCTCGACCAGCACCTCCTCCTCGTCGAACAGGTATTCGACGGTGCCGCCGCCGAGCAGGATCTGCTGGTCGGCGCTGACCAGCAGGTCGCGGTTCGGCGAGAAATAGGGCGCGCGCAGCAGCACCGGCGCATGCAGCCCCCGCGCCGGCAGGTCGAGATGCCGGACGGCGCGCAGCATCTCCGCCCGTCCGTCGCGCGTCAGCACCATCTCGCCCCGGCGCAGGCTGCCGGCGGGGCGCAGGCCGGTCGGCGTGGCGACGGGCGTGCGCAGTCCGATCCAGGGCAGCGCCACCGGCGGCTCTCCCCCGGCGGTCACCCCGAACCACAAGAGCCCCGGATGCCGCCCGGCCACGCCGTCGCGGGCGCATATCCGGGCCAGATCATCGAGCCGCGGCGGTGGGGCCGGCCCGCCCCGCGCCTCGCGCGCCACCCCCTCCAGCTCGTAGCGCAGCGCCCAGCCCTCCGGCCCCCAGCGGAACACCAGCCGCGCGATGCCGGAAACCGCCGGCTGCGGCAGCGGCCCGGGCAGCATGTGGCGCCGGACCTCGCGCCCCTGCCGGACCATCAGCCCGATCCCCGCCCCGGCATCGTGCAGCAGCGACAGCGCGTTCCCGTCATGCCGGTAATCCAGCAGGACCTGCGGCCCGTCCAGCGGCAGGGCGATCTCGGCGATGAACAGGCCGCGCTCCAAGACGCCCTCCGGGGGCGGCCCTTCCGGCTCGCGGTCGGACAGCGCGATCCAGCCGGTCATGACGCGCACCCGGCCACCGGCCGCGCCCCGCGCTTCGCGTTCCTCGCCATCCTGCCCACTGCCCCGCCCGCTTCCGCGATGTCGTTCTGACCGCACTGTCAATGAAACCGCCCGCCTTGTCATCCGCGACGATGCCCGCGCCCGCGACATCGGCGCGGGGGTGGCGCGCCGGTCACAGTGCCGCGAACCGCTTGCGGCAGGCCCCCCGCCCCTCTATCCCTTGCGGGAAGAAGGAGATCCGCCATGTCCCAGCCCGTCGATCCCGTCGCCCTCAGCGCCGATCTGATCCGCTGCCCCTCGGTCACGCCGGCGGAGGGCGGCGCGCTCGCGCTTCTTGAGGAGCGTCTGTCGGCGGCGGGCTTCGCCTGCACGCGGGTGGACCGGGGCGGCATCGCCAATCTCTATGCCCGCTGGGGCGCCAAGGGGGCGAACCGCAGCTTCGGCTTCAACGGCCATACCGATGTCGTCCCGGTGGGCGACGCCGCCGCCTGGACGCATGACCCGTTCGGCGGCGAGATCGTGGACGGCGTGCTCTGGGGCCGGGGCGCCACCGACATGAAGACCGGCGTCGCCGCCTTCGCCGCCGCCGCGATGGATTTCGTGCGCGTGACGCCGCCCGACGGCGCGGTGATCCTCGCCATCACCGGCGACGAGGAGGGCGATGCCGAGCATGGCACCACCGCCCTGCTCGACTGGATGGCGGAGCAGGGCGAGCGGATGACGCATTGCCTGGTGGGCGAGCCCACCTGCCCGAACGAGATGGGCGAGATGATGAAGATCGGCCGGCGCGGCTCGATGACCTGCTGGTTCACCGCCGAGGGGGTGCAGGGCCATTCCGCCTATCCGCACCGGGCGAAGAACCCGATGAGCGCGCTGGTCAAGCTGCTGGCCCGGCTGGAGGCGCAGCCGCTCGACCAGGGCACCGAACATTTCGACGCCTCCACCCTCGCCATCACCACCATCGACTGCGGCAATCCGGCGACCAATGTGATCCCCGCCAAGGGCGCGGCGACCGTGAACATCCGCTTCAACGACGCCCATTCCGGCGCGAGCCTGACCGACTGGCTGCGCGGCCATGCGCGGGCGGTGGAGGCGGAGACCGGCGTCCGGATCGGGATGCGGGTGCAGATCTCGGGCGAGAGCTTCCTCACCCCGCCCGGCGAGTTCTCCGCCCTGATCGCCCGCGCGGTGGAGGCGGAGACCGGCCGCGTGCCGGAGCTTTCGACCTCGGGCGGCACCTCGGACGCGCGTTTCGTCAAGGACCATTGCCCGGTAGTGGAGTTCGGTCTGGTCGGCAAGACCATGCACCAGGTCGACGAGCGGGTGGAGGTGGCGCAGATCGAGCAGTTGAAGGCGATCTATAGCCGCATCCTGCGGGATTACTTCGCATGACGGCGGAGATCGCGGTCACCGACGACATCGCCGCCTGCCGCGCCCTGCGCCGCATCGTGTTCATCGAGGAACAGGGCGTCAGCGAGGCCGACGAGATCGACGACCGGGATGGCGATGCGATCCACCTGCTCGCCCGGATCGGCGGCCGGCCGGTCGGCAGCGCGCGGCTGCTGATCGAGGGCGGGACCGGCAAGATCGGCCGGGTCTGCGTGCTGCCCGAGGCGCGCGGCACCGGCCTCGGCGCGGCGCTGATCCGCCGCGCGGTGGCGGAACTGGGCAGAGTGCCGGGGGTGCGGCGGGCGAAGCTCGG
>JBDHSR010000433.1:0-3070 GCA_039808305.1 Gemmobacter sp.
CCGCCGCACTGACCGCCGCCGGGCGCGGCCATGCGGTGACGCTGATCGACCGGGCCGCGCGGGCGGGCGGGCAGTTGCACCTGGCCGCCGCCGTGCCGGGCAAGGAGGAATTCCGCGGCCTGATCGACTGGTTCGAGGCGCGGCTGGCGGCCAGCGGCGTCGCGCTGCGCCTCGGCACCGAGGCGACGGCGGACATGCTGGCCGGCTTCGACGCCGTGGTGCTGGCCACCGGCATCATCCCGCGCCCCGCCGGGATCGCGGGCGAGGACGCGCCGCAGGTGCTGGGCTACCGCGAGGTGCTGCGCGGCGCGCCGGTCGGGCGCCGCGTCGCCGTCATCGGCGCGGGCGGCATCGGCTTCGACGTGGCGGAATTCCTGGTCCATGCCGGCGAAAGCCCGGCGCTGCACCCCGAGCTCTGGCGGCGGGAATGGGGCGTCGGCGACCCGCGCGAGGCGCCCGGCGGCCTCGCCCCCGAGGGTCCGCGCCCCGAGGCCCCGGCGCGCGAGGTCTGGCTGCTGCAACGCAAGCCCGAGAAGCCGGGCCGCAAGCTGGGCCGCACGACCGGCTGGATCCACCGCGCCGCGCTCCAGATGAAGGGCGTGAGGATGCTGGGCGGCGTGCGCTACGACGCGGTGACCCCGGAGGGGCTGGCGATCACCCTGGACGGCCGGCCGCAGGTATTGCCGGTCGACACGGTGGTGATCTGCGCCGGGCAGGAGCCGGACCGCACCCTCGCCCCCGCGCTGGAGGCGGCGGGGGTGGAGCTGCATATCATCGGCGGCGCCGATGTGGCGGCGGAGCTCGACGCGAAGCGCGCGATCGACCAGGGCACGCGGCTCGCCGCGCGCCTCTGATCGTTCCCGCGCCATCAACGATCCCCCGAGATTCCCCGCGCTCGTCCCGCAATCGCCCCTATCTCGCCCCATTTGGCGATCAATGATGCGGCATCAACCAGCATAAGTCGCATGGGGACAACAATGGACCGACTGACCGAAATGGAAGCCTTCGCCACCGTGGTGGATCAGGGCGGCTTCACGGATGCGGCCAAGAAGATGGGCATCTCGAAATCGGCCGTGTCGAAACATGTCTCGGCGCTGGAGGCCCGTCTGGGCGCGCGATTGCTCAACCGCACCACGAGACGGGTCAGCCCGACCGAGATCGGGCTGGCCTATTACGACCGGGCGCGCCGCGTGCTCAACGACGCGGGCGAGGCGGATGCGCTGGTCACCTCCATGCAGTCGGCGCCCTCGGGGCTGTTGCGCATTTCGGTCGCCACCGATTTCGGGGTGAACCTGCTCTCGCCGATCCTCGGCGATTTCCTGCTGGAATATCCCGACATCACCGTGAACATGGTGCTGAACAACCGCTATGTCGAACTGATCTCCGAAGGCTTCGACATGGCGATCCGGGTGGGCGAGCTGGAGGATTCCAGCCTGCGCGCCCGCCGGTTGACCGAGACATCGAAACGCATGATCGGCTCGCCGGCCTATTTCCAGAAATACGGCCGGCCGCTGAAGATCGACGACCTGAACGAGCACAAGCTGCTGCATTACTCGAACCAGGCGAACGGCAATGTCTGGAAGGTGACGGCGCCCTCGGGCGAGAAGCGGCAGGTGCGTTCGAACGGCTGGCTGACGGTGAATGACGGGCAATCGCTGCTGAACGCGGCGGTGGCAGGGCTGGGCATCGCCTTCCTGCCGTCGTTCCTTTGCGCCGAGGCGCTGCGCAAGGGGCAGGTGGAAGAGGCGATCCCCGGCCTGCCGGTCGAGACGCTGGGCATCTACGCGGTCTATCCGCCGGGGCGGTTCACCCAGCCCAAGGTGCGCGCCTTCATCGACTTCCTCGCCAAGCGCTTCATGGAAAAGGGCCCCGACAACTGGTGAGGCCCAAGAATTGACTACGGTGCGGCAAACTGGGTCGAGGTCAGCATGACCTCGACCCTTCTGTTTCGCGTCCGCCCCTCCTCGGTCAGGTTGGAGGCGCGGGGGGCGAGGTAGCCCACCCCCTCGGCCTCGATCCGCCCCGCCTCGGCGCCGAGCGCCACCAGCGCCTTGCGCACCGCCTGCGCCCGCGCCTTCGACAGCGTGATGTTGCCAGCCAGCGCGCCCGAGGCGTCGGTATGGCCGACCAGCGCCACCCGCGCCTCGGTGCGCGCGGCGAGATAGTCGGCCAGCGCGCGCAGGGACGGATACTCGCCCTCCGCCAGATCCGCCGCGCCCGAGGCGAAGACCAGATCGTCGAGCACGAGGCTGCCCGCGCCTTCCAGCCGGGCGGCGAAGCCGGTGAGGTCCGCCGGCGCAGGGGCGGCCGGCTCGGCCTCCGCCGCGACCGGCGCCGCGTCCGCCGCCGCCGGGTCGATACGGGTCAGGTGGACGAAGGCCGAAACCTCGGCCCGGCTCACCGTCAGGCTCAGCAGCGCCTGCCCCTTCTCGGCGGTGAGGTAGCGGTAATCGCCCAGATCGACATGCATGTCCGGCTCGGTCATCAGCGACAGCGCATAGCGGAAATCGTAGCCGCCGCAGGCCGCCGTCTCGCAGGCGAAGACCACCTTCCAGCCCGCCGCCTCAAGCTGCGACCGCAGGGCGTTCATCAGCTCGAGCGTGGCGAGCGGCGCGGCGATCCGCCAGGCGGTCTGCTCGACCGTGCCCTCGGCCAGCCGGGTCTGCACCGTGCCATCCGCCCAGGGCCCCACCGGCACCCGGTAGGAGGCGGCGGGCTCGCTGATCCGCGCGGTCTCGGTCGCCGGGGCGGGGAAGCTGAAGGTCTGCGCGCCGGCGGGCGAGGCGAGACCGGCGAGCAGCAGGGCAAGCCGCCGCATCATGGCGCGACGCGGTAGTGATAGCGCGCCACCTCGGCCATGCCGAGATCACGGTAAAGCGCGCGGGCCGGCGCGTTGGCCTCGGTCACCACCACGGCGAACCGCGCCGCCCCCTGATCGCGCGCCCAGCCGGCGGCGGCGCGCACCATGTCGCGCGCGGCACCCCGCCGGCGCATCGCCGGGCGCACCTCCAGCGCGTGAAGCATGGCGAGCGGACCATCGAGCGCCACGAAAGCCGAACCGGCGGGCGAA
>JBDHSR010000434.1:0-3059 GCA_039808305.1 Gemmobacter sp.
CCGGTCGGCGAACAGCACCGGCTGGCAGTCGGCCGTCAGCACGCTCAGCGCGATGCCGGGCGTCGCCGTCACCATCGCATCCGCCCGGGGCGCCGGGCCGGAGGCCGGCGCGGTGACGGTGAAGACCTCGGCCGAATGCACCTGGTTGACGGTGACCAGCGCCGCGGCCTCCGCCCCCATGGCCTGCGCCGCGCGGGCGCGGTTGATCGCCACCGCCTCGGCCAGATCCGACGAGCCGGTGCCGCAGTTCAGCCCCGAGAAGATGCCCGAGGACGCGCCGCCCTTGCGGGTGAAGAAACCGTGGCGGAGCGGCTTCAGGGCGTCGGACGTGATGAATTCGATCATGCGATGTCTCCGGGCGGCGTCGCGGACGGAAAGCCCGGCGGCGGCGGGGCGTCGGGGGCGTGGAGGGCCAGCGCCTTGAACAGCGTTCCCATTTCCGCCGGATGGGTCAAGCGGCGAGTTGCGGCGAGATGGGCCTCCAGCGCCGGGCCGGTCAGCCGCCGGGCCAGCGCCGCGCCGCGCGCCTCGATCCCGAGCGCCGTGAGCAGCGCGCCTTGCGTGGTATAGCGGGCGGGGCAGGGCGCGGCCCCGGCCAGTGCCGCGAAATCGACATGGGCGGTGAGGTCGGCCTGCCCCGGCGCGGCCAGCGGATCGGCGAAGCGATGCGCTTTCAGCGCCTGGAACGTGTCGCCCCGCGAGCGCCAGCCGCCGTAATCGACGATCAGCGCGGCGCCGCCATGATTGGCGATGCGCCGGCCGATTTCGGCCATGACCGGGGCGGCGGCGGGGCAGATCTCCACCACCTCGCCCGGCGCGGTATCGGCGAGCCGGTGGTCGAGCGCGGCGATGGGCGCGGGCGCGGCCAGCGCGAAGGCGAGCCGCCCCCCGGCCTCGGTGACCATGGTTTCGCGCCAGCCGAGCGCGTCGCGGGTGAACTGGCGGATCGGCAGCGCGTCGAAGAACTCGTTGGCCAGCAGGAAGAGCGGCCGGTCTTCCGGCAGATCGGCGGCATGGCCGCGCCATTCCGCCGGATGATCGGCCAGCGCCGCCCGCTGCCGCTGCCGCAAGGCGGGCGAGGCTTCGACCAGCACGACCCGCGCCGCGGCGTGGAAGCCCGGCACCCGGGCCGTCGCCCGCAGCACATCCGCCATCAGCGTGCCGCGTCCGGGGCCGAGCTCGGCCAGCGTGAAGGGCGCGGGCGCCCCCAGATCCAGCCAGTATTGCGCGAGGCAGAGGCCGAGCAATTCGCCGAACATCTGGCTGATCTCGGGCGCGGTGGTGAAGTCGCCTCGCGCGCCGAAGGGTTCCTGCCGGGTGTAATAGCCGTGCTCCGGGTGCAGCAGGCAATCCGCCATGTAATCGGCCAGCCGCATCGGCCCCGAGGCGCGGATGCGGCGCAGCAGCAGGCCCTCAAGCGGGGTCACGGCGCGCCCTTGCGACGAACCACAGCCCGGCGAGGATCATCGGCAGCGACAGCAATTGCCCCGCCGTCAGCCCCCAGCCGCCGACTTGAACATAAAGCCCCAAAGGGTTGTCGGGGCTGACGAATTGTGCGTCGGGCTGGCGGAAGAACTCCACGATGAACCGGGCGAGGCCGTAGCCCGCGAAGAACGTCCCGGCGATCAGGCCGGGGCGGCGGAAGGCGCTGCGCGCGCGGAAGGCGAGCCAGAGCAGCAGGAGGCCGAGCAGCAGCCCCTCCAGCCCGGCCTCGTAAAGCTGGCTGGGGTGGCGGATGCAGGGGGCCGCCGCCGTGGCGCAGGCCTGCGCGGCCTCGCCGGGGAAGGCCACGCCCCAGGGCATCGCGGTGGGGCGGCCCCAGAGCTCGGCATTGATGAAATTGGCGATCCGGCCCAGCAGCAGCCCGGGCGGTGCGGCCAGCGCCAGCAGGTCGGCCATCGGCAGCAGCGGGATGCCCTCGCGCCGGCAGAACAGCGCCGCCGCGACCACGACGCCGAGAAAGCCGCCATGGAAGGACATGCCGCCCTCCCAGACCCGCAGGATCTGGCCGGGATGCGACAGGTAGTAGCCCGGCTGGTAGAACAGCACGAAACCCAGCCGCCCGCCCAGCACCACACCGAGGATGATCCAGGTCAGCAGCCGGTCGAGCTGTTCCGCCGTCAGCGGCGCGGGGCCCGACCACAGGCGCGGCGTGTTGATCGCGCGCAGCACCAGCCGCCAGCCGATCAGCAGCCCCGCGATATAGGCCAGCGCATACCAGCGCAGCGCGAAGGTCATCCCGAACAGGTCGATCGAGACGATCTCGGGCGAGATGTCCGGGAAGGGGATATGGCTCATCATGTCCTCCGGGCTGGTGCTTCCGCTTGTCGGGGCGGGCTGCGGCATTGTCAACCGGGCGGGGGCGACCCTGCGGGGGCGGCTTGCGGGGAGCGCCCCGGCGTCACATATAGGGGCAAGCTGACAGGAGGCCGCCATGCAGACCCGCAACAAGTTCCTCGACGACATCTCGCATCTGATGACCAACGCGATGGGCGTGGCGCAGGGCGCCAAGACCGAGGCGGAGACCGCGATGAAGGGGTTGATGGACCGCTGGCTGGCCGACCGCGATTTCGTCACCCGCGAGGAATTCGACGCGGTGCGCGCCATGGCGCAGAAGGCGCGGGAAGAGAACGAGGCGCTGGCCGCCCGTCTGGCGGCGCTGGAGGCGCGGCTGGATCAGGGGGCCTGAGATCGCTCGGGCTGCCGGAGCCCTTGGGGCGGGAGGCATCGCTTGGAGAAGCGCGGGGCTGAAACGGCACCCCGGACGGTCGGCTGAACCCCGATCCGAAACCGCCACCCGGGAACGCGCTGATAGGGTCGTTCCAAGCCGCCGCCCGAAACCGCGCTTTGAAACGGCGGCGGGGAACGCGCGCCGACATGATCGTTCCAAACCGCCGCCGGAAACCGCGCTCCGGAACGGCCGCCTGAATCGGGGGGCTTGAACTGGCCCGCCCGCCGGTGCTAAGCGGTCGGCAGAGCGGCGGGTATGGTGTAGTGGTAGCGCCTCAGCCTTCCAAGCTGATGGGGCGGGTTCGATTCCCGCTACCCGCTCCAGGATT
>JBDHSR010000435.1:0-3051 GCA_039808305.1 Gemmobacter sp.
TGGCGGTGGGCACCGCCATCGGCGCGGTCTTCGCCACGCTGCTCTTCTCGCTGACGGTGGTGAGCCTGCCGCTGCTCCTGGATCGCGAGGTGGATTTCGTCACCGCCATGCTGACCAGCCTCGGGCTGGTGCAGGCCAATCCGGCGGTGATGCTGTTCTGGGGCGCGCTGATCGCGGCGGCGCTGTTTGTCGGTATGCTGCCGGGGTTTCTGGGGCTGTTCTTGGTGCTGCCGCTGTTCGGCCATGCCACATGGCACCTTTATCGCCGGGCCTTGTCGTAAGGGGCAAGGCGGGCGCGGTCTCTCGCTGGATCGTCGGAGGCGGGCAATGGCGGGGGGCAAAAGAAAACTCCGCCCGAGTGGGGCGGAGTTCTGAATGCGGTTCTGTTGCCCGGTTATTCGGCCTTCGGGCCGGCAATCGCCTTCACACCGTTCAGCGGATCGTCCTGGCGCTGCACCGAGCCTTCGAAATGCGCGCCGGATTCAATGGCGATGGTCTTGTGGATGATGTCGCCCTCGACCCGGGCGGTGGAGGTCAGCCGGACCTTCAGCCCGCGCACCCGGCCGATGACCCGGCCATTGACCACGATGTCGTCGGCCACGATCTCGCCGCGGATCGTCGCGGTCTCGCCCACGGTGAGCAGATGGGCGCGGATGTCGCCCTCCACCGTGCCTTCGACCTGGATGTCGCCGGTGGTCTTCAGATTGCCCACCACCGTGAGGTCGGAGGAGAGCACCGAGGCATTGGGCTTGGCCTTCAGGCCGCTGGCCGAGAAATCCATCGCCGGCTTCGAGACCGGCATATCCGGGGTCTTCGGCTTGTCGCCATCCACCTGCTTCGGACCGGGTTCGTTGATTCTGGATTTAGAAAACATCGCTCGCTGCCTTGATGAAGGTCATCGGATTGACCGGGCGGCCCCCGACATGAACCTCGTAGTGGAGATGAGTGCCGGTGGACCGGCCTGAATTGCCCATATCACCGATCACGTCGCCGCGCGACACCTTTTGGCCCACGCTGACGCGGATTTGCGACAAATGCCCGTAGAGGGTTTCCAGCCCGAAGTCGTGGCGGATCTGCACCATGCGGCCATAGCCGTTGCCCCAGCCCGCCTTCACCACCACGCCATCGGCGGTGGCCTTGATCGGCGTGCCGTAGCTGCCGGCGAAATCCAGCCCCTCGTGCCGGCGGGCGCCGCGGCCGAACGGATCGCTGCGCACGCCGAAGCCGGAGGTGAAGCGGTAATTGCCCGAGGGGATCGGATTGGCGAAGGGCGCCTTCGCGGCGGCGAGGCGGTAGACGTTCATCCGGTCCAGCCCCTGGAGCACCGCGTTGGCGCGGATCTCGTCGGGGGCGAGCGCCGCGCCCTTGGTCGAGACGATGGGGGTGAGCGGGCCGCCCTGGCCGGAATAGCCGCGCCGGATCTGCTTGATCATGTCGTCGGGCGACAGGCCCGCGGCGCGGAACATCCGGTCCAGCGGTTCCATCGAGACGGTGACCGCCTCTTCCAGCCTGGCGAAGATCGCGTCGTTGCGCAGTTCGAGTTCCTCCTTGGCGCGCGCGATGGCCTGCGCCTCGTCGCGCGCGGCATCGGCGAGCTTCACCATCTCGTCGCGTTCCCGCGCGGTGATGCCGAGCGCGCCGGACATCAACTCCAGCGTGGCGAGGGCGTCGCGGGCGCGGCCCGCCTCGGTCACGGCGCCGCCGCTCTGCGCCAGCGCCACGGCGGCGCGGTCGGCGGTGGCGCGGGCCTCGTCGCGCTCGCCGATGGTGCGGCGCAGCGTGTTCTGGATCACGTCGATGCCGGTCTCCAGCTCCTTGCGGCGGTCTTCGGAGGCGAGCAGGCGCTCCTGCATCTGGCTGACCTCGGCCAGCGCGAGGTTGAAGCGTTCCTGCGCGCGCAGCGCCTCCTCGGCGCGGGCGTCGCGGTCGTTGGAGAGCGCGGTCAGCCGCTCCTCGAACAGCGCCTGCTGGCGCAGCGCCTGGTCGCGGTCGGAGCCGGCGGAGATGCCGTCGATGAGCAGGATCGAGGTGGCGATGAAGGTCCAGGCCAAGAGCAGCCCGCCCCCGGTGAGCAGGGCGGCCTGGGTCATCGGGCGCAGGCGGATGAAACGGGTGGCGGTGTCCGATTTGAGGAACAGGCGCTGCTCCGGCAGATGACGTTCCAGAGCGGCGTTGATCCGGTAAACGAGACGCGTCAGCACGAGGCGATTCCAATCTTGCTTCTGCCGCCGGCAGCCGCGCGGGCGCGCGCCGGGCTGGCATCCGGCGCGCTGCGGCGCCGTTTTTCCCCGCGACGTGATTAAGACCCGATGGTGGACATCGCAACAAATTTGAGCCCGGCATGGCGGGAATGCCGCGCGCGAGGTTTCGAAATCGGCAAATTCCTGCCGATCACTCCGCCTCTTCGGGGACGTCGCGCCCGGTCAGCGGCCAGTAGAAATCCGGCGGCAGCCCGGCCTCGGCGCGTTTTTCCTCGTTGAAGGGCGGCTTCAGCGCGCCGTGGAAATAGCGGCGGACGAGGCTGTGGAACACCTCTTTCGGGTCGAGCCCGTCGCGCCCGCAGAGCCAGTTGAACCATTTGGAGCCATAGGCGACATGGCCGACCTCCTCGGCATAGATCACCTCCAGCGCGGCGATGGCCTGCGCCGCGCCGGCCTTGCGGAAGATCTCGATCATGCCGGGCGTCACGTCGAGGCCGCGCGCCTCCAGCACCATCGGCACCACGGCGAGGCGGCCGAGGATGTCGGAGGCGGTGTCGGAGGCGGCGCGCCACATGCCGGCATGGGCCGGCAGCGCGCCGTAATGGCTGCCCATCGCCTCGAGGCAATCGCTGATCAGGTCGAAATGCTTCGATTCCTCGGCGGCCGATTTCACCCAGTCGTCATAGAAGCCAAGAGGAAAGGCGATATGGCCGAAACGGGCGATGATGTCCCAGTGCAGGTCGACCGCGTTCAGCTCGATATGCGCGACGGCGTGCAAAAGCGCGATGCGGCCCTGCGGGCTGCCGGGGCGGCGGCGCGGCACGTCGCGCGGGTCGAGCAGTTCGGGCCG
>JBDHSR010000436.1:0-3040 GCA_039808305.1 Gemmobacter sp.
TGTCGCCAAAGGGGAAGTCTGTAAAGCGCCAATCGGCGCATTCTTCTGTGCATAAGACGGGACATCGGAAGCGGCGGGTCGCCGGGCTGAAGGACCGACGCCGTATCGTCGCCCGCTGCGACCGGCGCGCGGCCGCTCCCCTCCGCCTTTAACAATCGGCCCGGCGCATCCGCGCCAACCGCCCGCATTCCTGCCGATCATGGGAGTTTCCAGCGGCAGGGCAAAGCGGCCCGGATGCGGCCATCGCATGGCAAGAGGCGCGCATCGCGCCCTCAGGCCATTGATATATCTCAATAACTTCGATGAGATGGTGGGCGACCCTGGAATCGAACCAGGCATGAGTCGCCTCGGCGGAGTTACAGTCCGCTGCCGCACCTTGCAGCACGTCGCCCACTGGCGGCGGATGTATCCAAGGGGGCGGAGGGCGTCAAGCGCGAAATGGCGGAAAAAGCGTGGCGGGTTTTCCGCTTGCACCTTTCCGACCGCGCGGCGCATTCTGCGCGCCTGTTCGGAAGGGGCGAGACATGAGCGGCGCGAAGAAACCGGCCTGGGTCATCGACAAGGAACGTGCGAAACGCGCGGCGGCGGCCGAGACGGTCTGGCTGTTCGGCCTCCATGCGGTGCGCGACGCGCTGCTGAACCCGGAGCGGCGGAAGCTGCGGCTGGTGCTGACGAAGAACGCCTATGACAAGCTGGCCGACGCCGTGGCGCAGGCGGGGATCGAGCCCGAGATCGTCGATCCGCGCAAGTTCAGCGTGCCGATCGACGAGGGCTCGGTCCATCAGGGCGCGGCGCTGGAGGCCAGGCCGCTGGACTGGGGCAAGCTCGCGGATGTGGCGATCTCGGGCGCGGGGGCGCCGCTCGTCGTGCTGCTCGACCGGGTGACCGATCCGCATAACGTGGGCGCCGTGCTGCGCTCGGCCGAGGTGTTCGGCGCGCGCGCGGTGATCGCGCCGCGCCACCATTCCGCGCCGGAGACCGGGGCGCTGGCCAAGACCGCGAGCGGCGCGCTGGAGCGCCAGCCCTATCTGCGCGTCACCAACCTCGCCGAGGCGATGGAGGAGCTGCGCGCGATGGGCTACCTGCTGATCGGGCTGGAGGGCGGGGCCGAGCTCACGCTGGCGCAGGCGGTGGCCGAGGCGGGCGGGCGGCCCATCGGCCTCGTCATGGGCGCCGAGGGCCCCGGCCTGCGCGAGAAGACCCGCGAGACCTGCGACCGGCTGGCGCGCATCCCCTATCCGGGCGGCTTCGGTTCGCTCAATGTGTCGAACGCGGCGGCGGTGGCGCTCTACGCGGTGAGCCAGCGCTGATTTTCACGCTTTTGCGACGGGGGCTTTAACGGTTTCGCAAGGCTCCCATATGACAGTCATGAGGCGCGGGCTGGAACCCCCGCCCTTGTTTCCTTACTGTCCCTCGTTCCACACCTTGCGCCCGGGCACCCAAGAGCTCCGGGCGCTTTTTTGCCGGAGGACCAGATGACCGAGCCGACAGACGACGACATCCGCCGCATCCTGACCGGGGTGAAATCCATCGCCGTGGTCGGCTGGTCGGCCAATGCAGACCGGCCGAGCCATCGCGTCGCGGCTTTCCTGAAGGCGAAGGGCTATCGGGTGATCCCGGTCAATCCGGGCCAGGCCGGCAAGGACAGCGGCTTGGGCGAGCCGGTGCGCGCCTCGCTGGCCGAGGTGGCGGGCGAGGTCGACATGGTGGACATCTTCCGCCGCTCCGAGGATGTGCCGCCGGTGGTGGCCGAGGCGCTGGCGCTGCCGGGGCTCAGCGCGATCTGGATGCAGCTCGGCATCCGCCACGAGGAGGCCGCCGCCACGGCGCGGGCGCGCGGCATCGCGGTGGTGCAGGACCGCTGCCCGGCGATCGAGATCCCGCGCCTCGGGCTCTGAGGCCGAAGGTTCTGAAACAATCCGTAACGCAAACCCGGGAACCCATGACGCGGTGACACGGTTATGTGAGAGGCCTGACACAAAACTCGTATTCGCGACGGATCTTTCCCATCTGGCGTAGAAACGGCAAGGTGGCGGGCAAGCCGGCCACCGGCCATGAGGAAACGCGCACAGGAAAACGCGCCCCGGGCGGGGAGACATCCGCCGGGATGCAAGGGGATCAGAGGATGAGCACTTACACCAATCTTCCCGCGCCCAGCCCGGAACAGGGGCTGAACCGCTACATGCAGGAAATCCGCAAGTTCCCGCTGCTGGAGCCGGAAGAGGAATACATGCTGGCCAAGGCCTGGGTCGACCATGAGGACCCGGCGGCGGCGCACAAGCTGGTGACCAGCCATCTGCGGCTCGCCGCCAAGATCGCCATGGGCTATCGCGGCTACGGATTGCCGCAGGCCGAGGTGATCTCGGAGGCCAATGTCGGGCTGATGCAGGCGGTGAAGCGCTTCGACCCGGAGAAGGGTTTCCGCCTGGCGACCTATGCGATGTGGTGGATCCGCGCCTCGATCCAGGAATATATCCTGCGGTCGTGGAGCCTGGTGAAGCTGGGCACCACCTCGGCGCAGAAGAAGCTGTTCTTCAACCTGCGCAAGGCGAAGGCCAAGGTCGGCGCGCTGGAAGAGGGCGACCTGCGGCCCGAGAACGTGGCGCAGATCGCCAGGGATCTGTCGGTGACCGAGGCCGAGGTGATCGACATGAACCGCCGCCTCGCCGGGGCGGACGCCTCGCTGAACGCCACCGTCGGCTCCGCCGATGGCGATTCGGCGACGCAATGGCAGGACTGGCTGGAGGACGAGGACAGCGATCAGGCCGGCGATTACGAGCGGCGCGACGAGCTCGACGCCCGCCGCGCGCTGCTGGCGCAGGCGATGGAGGTGCTGAACGACCGCGAGAAGGACATCCTGGTCCAGCGCCGCCTCGCCGAGGAGCCGGTGACGCTGGAGGAACTGTCGGAAAGCTATGGCGTCTCGCGCGAGCGCATCCGCCAGATCGAGGTGCGGGCCTTCGAGAAGTTGCAGGCGAAGATGAAGGAACTGGCGCGCGGCAAGGGGATGCTGATGCCGGCGTGAGGCTCCCGAGGGGCT
>JBDHSR010000437.1:0-3040 GCA_039808305.1 Gemmobacter sp.
TGGCCGAGCACCGCCCAACGCCAAATCCCCACGCAAGCGAGAGCCGCGCGCCGCGCCTGCCAAGCAACCCCTGTTTCCCGCTTCCCACCCCGCGCCACGGAGGGCAGCGCCCGACCGCCGGGTGGGCGCAACTCCTATTGTGGTCGTCACTTTATGGCTGAGTACCGCCTAACCCCAATCATCGCGCTTGTGGCGACAAAGCGCCCGCCCGAGGGGGCGGTCGGGCGCTGCCCGGCGGCGCTGCGCGCCTTTGCTCCGGGCGGGGAAACGCTCACACGCGGGGAGAGAGCAGGCGTTGACGATTGGGGGGCTGGCATTCCCTTCTTTACTTCCCCCAGAACCTGACCGCAGGCGGGGCACGGGCCACGATACGCGCGGGCTTGAACACGCGCGGCATGTCGAAGAACCAGATCGCAGGCGGACGTGAACCGTGGCTGGGATATGGGCCGCATGGTCCAGCTTTATCCGATTCCGATCATCGCGCCTGTGGCACCGAAGCATCAGCCCCGAGAGACGGCCGAGCGGCGCCGCGCGCCTTTGCTCCGGGTGGGGGATGCGCATGGGGGCCGGCCCCATGCCCGAGGGCAGCATCTTCCCGGCCTTTCCCCACCCCCCGCGCCCCGGGACCGGAAGCCCTTGCGCGCAAGGCCCCTTCCGCCTAGATAGGCGCGTCAGCACCGAACACGGCGGCCCCATGCAAAACGTCATCCTCACCATCCACCTGATCCTCGCGCTCCTGCTCATCGGCGTGGTGCTGTTGCAGCGGTCGGAGGGCGGCGGTCTCGGCATGGGAAGCGGCGGCGGCGGCGTGGTCTCGGCGCGCGGCGCGGCCAATGCGCTGACCCGGCTGACCTGGATCTTCGCGATCTGCTTCATCATCACCTCGCTGGCGCTGACCATCCTGGCCGCGCGCGGGGTGGACGGCTCGGTCACCGAACAGATCGGCGGCAGCGCGCCTGCCCCCGCGACGGCGCCCACCAGCCCGCTCGGCTCCGACCTGTTGCCGCCCGCGCCGGCGGACGCGCCGCTGACGCCGCCGCGCGCCGATCAGCAGGCCCCGGCCGCACCGGCGCAGGGCAACTGAGCCTCCACTAGCCCTAGAAGCGCGCCGGCATCCGCTGTCAGCATCTAGCGGGCGAGGTTGCGCTTTGCCGGAAATCCGGCTAAGCGATGACTCCCGTGATGCCGCGATTCCGCGCGGGCGAATCGCCTTTTGAACTGTAGTCACGGGAGACCCCATATGGCGCGTTACATCTTCATCACCGGGGGTGTGGTCTCCTCGCTCGGCAAGGGGCTGGCCTCGGCGGCGCTGGGGGCGCTGTTGCAGGCGCGCGGCTATTCGGTGCGGCTGCGCAAGCTCGACCCCTATCTGAACGTCGATCCCGGCACGATGTCGCCCTTCGAACATGGCGAGGTCTTCGTGACCGATGACGGGGCGGAGACCGATCTCGATCTCGGCCATTACGAGCGGTTCACCGGGGTCTCGGCGCGCAAGACCGATTCCATCTCCTCCGGCCGGATCTATTCCAACGTGCTGGAGAAGGAGCGGCGGGGAGATTACCTCGGCAAGACGATCCAGGTCGTTCCGCATGTGACGAACGAGATCAAGGATTTCCTGCGCATCGGCGAGGGCGAGACCGATTTCATGCTCTGCGAGATCGGCGGCACGGTGGGCGACATCGAGGGCCTGCCCTTCTTCGAGGCGATCCGCCAGTTCATCCACGAACGCCCGCGCGGCGAGTGCATCCTGATGCACCTGACGCTGCTGCCCTATCTCTCCGCAAGCGGCGAGCTGAAGACCAAGCCCACCCAGCATTCGGTGAAGGAGCTGCAAAGCATCGGCCTCGCCCCCGATGTGCTGGTCTGCCGCAGCGAGCATCCGATCCCGGAGCGCGAGCGCGAGAAGATCGCGCTGTTCTGCAATGTCCGCAAGGATGCGGTGATCCCGGCCTATGACCTGAAGACCATCTACGAGGCGCCGCTGGCCTATCACCGGGCCGGGCTGGATCAGGCGGTGCTGAACGCCTTCGGCATCGAGCCGGCGCCGAAGCCCAATCTGGCGCGCTGGGAGGATGTGATGGACCGCATCGCCAACCCCGAGGGCGAGGTGCGGGTGGCCGTGGTGGGCAAGTATACCCAGTTGGAAGACGCCTACAAATCCATCGCCGAGGCGCTGACCCATGGCGGCATGGCGAACCGGGTGAAGGTGCGCGCCGAATGGATCGACAGCGAGATCTTCGAGCGCGAGGACCCGGCGCCCTATCTGGAGCGGTTCCACGCCATCCTGGTGCCCGGCGGCTTCGGCGAGCGCGGCACCGAGGGCAAGATCAAGGCGGCGAAATACGCCCGCGAGAAGGGCATCCCCTATCTCGGCATCTGCCTCGGGATGCAGATGGCGGTGATCGAGGCGGCGCGCAACCTCGCCGGGCTCGCCGATGCCGGCTCGGAGGAGTTCGACCACGAGGCGGGCGGCAAGCGCTTCACCCCCGTCGTCTACCACCTGAAGGAATGGGTGCAGGGCAATCACAAGGTGGAGCGCAAGGTGGGTGACGACAAGGGCGGCACCATGCGGCTCGGCGCCTACAACGCCACGCTGAAGCCGGGCTCGAAGGTGGCCGGGGTCTATGGCGCGACCGAGATCGAGGAGCGCC
The DNA here is from genome assembly GCA_039808305.1 of Gemmobacter sp. GTDB lineage: Bacteria > Pseudomonadota > Alphaproteobacteria > Rhodobacterales > Rhodobacteraceae > Gemmobacter. Next base: position 2,652 of record JBDHSR010000437.1, read on the forward strand.
ACCGTCACCGCTACGAGGTCGATACCCGCTACCGCGACAAGCTGGAAAGCTGCGGGCTGGTCTTCTCGGGCATGTCGCCGGACGGACGGCTGCCCGAGATCGTGGAACATGCGGGGCATCCGTGGTTCATCGGCGTGCAGTTCCACCCGGAGCTGAAATCCAAGCCCTTCGCGCCGCATCCGCTCTTCGCCGATTTCGTGCGCGCGGCGCGGGATGTCTCGCGGCTGGTCTGACGGGCCGGGGCGCGGCTTCGGGCGGTTCGGGTCTTGTCCCTGCGTCGCGGTCCACCGGGCGGAGCCGGGCAAGACCCCGCCCTTGCGCGGCGGGGAGATCGGAAACACGGCGCATCCCGATCCCGAAGAAACCGGGTTCCGCACCGGCCCGGATCG
>JBDHSR010000438.1:0-3037 GCA_039808305.1 Gemmobacter sp.
AACGTCAACGACTGGATCTCGGTCTATGCCATGGCGGTGAACGAGGAAAATGCCGCAGGCGGCCAGGTGGTCACCGCACCGACAAACGGCGCCGCCGGCACCCTGCCTGCCGTCATCCGCTATTGGCTGGACCATGTTCCCGGCGCCTCCGAAGATCAGGTGCCGGAGTTCCTTCTGACAGCCGCCGCCATCGGCGGGCTGATCAAGCACAATGCCTCGATCTCGGGCGCGGAATGCGGCTGCCAGGCGGAAATCGGCAGCGCCTCGGCCATGGCGGCGGCGGGGCTGGCGGCCGTGCTGGGCGGCACGCCCGCCCAGATCGAGAACGCCGCCGAGATCGCGCTGGAGCATCACCTCGGCATGACCTGCGACCCGATCAAGGGGCTGGTGCAGGTGCCCTGCATCGAGCGCAACGGCTTTGGCGCCATCAAGGCGGTGGCCGCCGCCAGTCTGGCGCTGCGCGGCGACGGCCAGCATATCGTGACCCTGGACGCCGCCATCGAGACCATGCGCCAGACCGGCCTCGACATGAGCGACAAATACAAGGAAACCTCGCTGGGCGGCCTCGCCGTCAACACGCCCTATTGCTGAGGCCCAGGATTGCCGAGGCGCCGCGTCAGCCCAGCCGCAGCAGCGCCGCCAGCACGTCCGCGCGGCGCAGCATGCCCGCCGGCCGGCCCTGGTCCAGCACGGGAAACACCCGGTGCGGATGGTCGGCGAAGGCGGTGGCGGCCGCCATCAGGTCGTCGCCAGCCTCCAGCGTCACCGCGCCCCGGGTCATGTGGTCGGCGACCGTGCCGCTCCATTCCTGATAATAGCTGGCATGGACCGCGGGGCGGAAGCAATCCTTCTGGGTCAGGATACCGATCAGCGCGCCGCTGTCGTCCAGCACCGGGGCGGCGTCGTGCCCCCCCTCGACCAGCAGCGCCACCGCACGGCGGATCGACATGCCGGGCGACAGGGACGGGCAATCCGCCTGCATGATCGCGCCCACGCTGGCCTCGCTGGTCATTGCCCCTCCCCCTTCACCCGGTTAGGGCAGTCGTCGCAGGCCGCGCCCGGCACGCAGTCAAGCCCCCCACAGGAGGTCGAGACCCCCCGCCGCCCCAGTGCGAGGCCCAGCGCCAGCCCGCCCGCCGCCAGCACGAAGACGGCAATTCCGAAGACGATCTCCATCCCGCGTCCCTCCCTGGATGCGATGCCGCAACCCGGCCTCGCCGCGCGGCGGGAAAGCGGCCGTTGCGAAACCGGCCTGCATCCCCCGCCCTTCCCTAGACCAGATGCCGGGCCATGTCGCCCGTCGCCACCTGCCGCAACCCGTCGCCGTCGCGCAGCAGGAACAAGGCCGCGATCCCCTGCTGCGCCGCCAGCGCCGGTCCGCCCGCGCCCGCCGCCGCCAGCGCAGTCGCCCAGCCATCCGCCGCCAGCGCGGTGGGTGCCAGCACCGTGACCGAGGCCGGGCCGCCCTCGACCGGCGCGCGGGTCGCGGGGTCCATGATATGGGACCAGACGCGGCCGTCCAGCGCATAGCCCTGCGCCTTGGGGCCGGAGGTGGCCACCGCCATCGCCCCCGGCGCCAGCCGCGCCGCCAGCCCGGGCGCGCCGGGGCGCGGATCCTCGACCGCGATGCGCCAGCCGCGCCCCTCGGGGTGCAGGCCGGCGGCGATCAGGTCGCCGCCGAAGTCGATCAGGAAATCATCATGCCCGCGTTCGCGCAGCAGCGCCGCCATCCGGTCCAGCGCATGGCCCTTGGCGATGCCGCACAGGTCGAAGGTCAGCCCGGCGCGGGTCTTGGCCAGATGCTCGTTGCCGGCCGCCAGCGCACGCCAGTCGGGGCGCTCGTCGCCCTTGATGGGGCCAAAGCCCCAGCGCGCCACCAGCGGCCCGACGCTGGGATCGAACCGCCCGCCGCTGTCGGCGGCGATGGCCAGCGCGGCGCTGGCGACACGGGCGGTTTCCTCCGGCACCTGGCGTGTGCCCGGACCGGCGCGGTTGAAATCGGTGATGTCGCTGTCGCCGCGCCAGGGCGACATCTGGCGGTCGATGCCGTCCAGCAGCGCGGCCAGCGGCGCCCGCAGCCCCTGCGTCTCGGCGCCGGAGGGCAGCGCCACCTGCCAGCCGGTGCCAAAGGCCGCGCCCTCCAGCACCGCCACCGCCGGCGCCGCGGCCCCCGTCAGGCGCGGCGCGGCCAGGGCGGCGGCGGCCGAGGTCAGGAACAGGCGGCGGCTGGGCGTGAACGCAGGCATGGCTCAGACTCCGAAATCGTCGTTGAAGATGGAGGACGGCTCGACCCCCAGCCGGGCCAGCGTGGCCAGCACGGCCGAAATCATCACCGGCGGGCCGCAGAGGTAATATTCGCAATCCTCGGGCGCGGGATGGGCGGCCATGGCCTTGCGCACGGCATCGTGGACAAAGCCGGTGGCCCCGGTCCAGCGGTCGCCCGGCGCCGGGTCGGACAGTGCCGGGGTCCAGGTGAAATTCGGATGCGCAGCGGCGATGGCGTCGAATTCCTCGACATAGAACAGGTCGGCGACCGAGCGCGCGCCATAGAAATAGCGCATCCGCCGCGTGGTTCCCAGCCCGATCTGTTCATGGATCATCGCCCGCAGCGGCGCCATGCCGACGCCGCCGCCGATGAACACCATCTCGCGCGCGGTGGGCTGGACGTGGAACTCGCCGAACGGGCCGGATGCCTCGACCACATCGCCGGGCTGGCGCGCGAACAGCCACGACGACACCACGCCCGGCGGCACCTCGCCCTCGCGTCCCGCCGGGGGCACGGCAAGGCGGATGTTGAACACCGCGCGGCCGCGCGCGGCGTCCTCGGGGCGGCAGGCGATGGAATAGGCGCGGGTGACCGGGCCGTTCGAGGCGGCGACCAGCCCCGGCCAGCCGGCGATGCGCCAGGCCCCGGCGAAGGCGGGGTCGATGGCGATGCTGCCGAAATCCAGCCGATAGGCCGGCGCGGTCAGTTGCAGGAAGCCGCCGGCGCGATAGGCGAAAGGCTGGCCGGGCGGCAGTTCCAGCACCAGCTCGC
>JBDHSR010000439.1:0-3034 GCA_039808305.1 Gemmobacter sp.
AGACAGAAAATGGGCAGGAGCGCGCCCTTCATCATTTTCTGTCCGGAAATATCCTCGGGGGTGAATTGAGCCGCAGGCTCAAGAGGGGGCGGAAAGCCCCCTCCCTTCGTCTCCGTCCCGCGCCGGCGCGCGGCATTCCGCCCTTTCTTTCGGCAGCGTGACATCTTTGTGGGTCCTCCGCCGCGCATCGGACGTTCCGTTTCGTTTCCGGCTGTGCTCTAAGGAAGGCGAGAGCGCCAGAAGGACGACGACGACGGATCATGCCGGAACGCAGCGAGAGCGACAGCCGCAAATTGCTGAGACGCCTGCGCGACAGTCTGGCCCTGCCCGGCAAGGGGCAGGACCGGCTCGACCGTATCACCCATCTCATCGCCGATTCCATCGGGACCGAGGTCTGTTCCATCTATCTCTTCCGCGACGAGGACACGCTGGAGCTCTGCGCCACCGAGGGGTTGAAGAAGGAGGCGGTCCACCAGACCCGGATGAAGCTGGGCGAGGGGCTGGTCGGGCGGGTGGCGCGCAGCGCGGCGCCGGTGAACACCGCCGACGCGCCGTCGGAGCGGGGCTTCCGCTACATGCCGGAGACCGGGGAGGAGATCTATTCCTCCTTCCTCGGCGTGCCGATCCAGCGGGTGGGCGAGCGGCTGGGCGTGCTGGTGGTGCAGTCGAAGACGGCGCGGCAATTCTCCGAGGACGAGGTCTACGCGCTGGAGGTCGTCGCCATGGTGCTGGCGGAGATGACCGAGCTCGGCGCCTTTCTCGGCGAGGGCGACGGGCCGGGCGCGCTGCATCGCCAGCCGCGGCTGTTCCGGGGCGGCACCGGGCAGGAGGGCTCCGCCGAGGGGCATGTCTGGCTGCACGAGCCGCGCGTCGTGGTCACCAACCCCGTCGCCGACGATCCGCTGACCGAGATCGAGCGCATCCGCGACGCGGTGGGGCAGCTGCGCATCTCCATCGAGGATCTGCTGCGCGCCGATTCGCTCGACAAGGACCAGGTGCAGGTGCTGGAAGCCTACCGGATGTTCGCCAACAGCCGTGGCTGGCTGAAGCGGATGGAGGAGGACATCGCGCGCGGCCTTTCCGCCGAGGCGGCGGTGGAGAAGGAGCAGTCGGCCGCCCGCGCCCGCATGCAGCAGGTCGAGGACGCCTATCTGCGCGAGCGGCTCTCCGATCTCGACGACCTGTCGAACCGGCTGTTGCGCATCCTGACCGGGCAGGGCCAGGATACCGGCGCCGCCATGCCGGACGATCCGATCCTGGTCGCGCGCAATATCGGGCCGGCGGAGCTGCTGGAATACGGGCGCAAGCTGCGCGGCGTGGTGCTGGAGGAGGGCTCGGTCGGCTCGCATGCCGCGATCGTGGCGCGGGCGCTGGCGATCCCGCTCGTCATCCATGCCGAGCGCATCACCGGCGAGGCGCTGAACGGCGATCATATCCTGGTCGATGGCGATATGGGCCTCGTGCATCTGCGGCCCGACGAGATGGTGGTGCGCAGCTTCCGCGACAAGATGGCGATGCAGGCCAAGGCGCAGGAGCGCTACGCCTCGCTGCGCGGCCTGCCGGCGCAATCGAGATGCGGCACGGTGACCCGGCTTTACATGAATGCCGGGCTGATGGCCGACCTGCCCTCGATGCAGGGTTCCGGCGCCGAGGGGGTGGGCCTGTTCCGCACCGAGCTGCAATTCCTGATCCGCAACAAGATGCCCAAGCGCAACGAGCTGGCCAAGCTCTATGCCCGCGTCATCGAGGCGGCGCAGGGCCGGCCGGTGGCCTTCCGCACGCTCGACATCGGCTCGGACAAGGTGCTGCCCTACATGAAGCCGCAGGACGAGCCCAATCCGGCGATGGGCTGGCGGGCGATCCGGGTCGGGCTCGACAAGCCGGGCGTGCTCCAGATGCAGGCGCAGGCGCTGATCCGGGCGGCGGATGGCGGGCCGCTGACGGTGATGTTCCCCTTCATCACCGAGCTTTCCGAATTCACCCGCGCCCGCGACATGGTGCTGCACCAGCGCGACCGCGAGGCGGCGCTCGGCCGGCCGGTGCCCTCGGAGCTGCGGATCGGCGCCATGCTGGAGACGCCGAGCCTCGCCTATGCGCCGAAGGCGTTCTTCGACCTGACCGATTTCGTCTCGATCGGCGGCAACGACCTCAAGCAGTTCTTCTTCGCCGCCGACCGCGAGAACGAGCGGGTGCGGCGGCGCTACGACACGCTGAACACCAGCTTCCTGCGCTTCCTGCGGCTGATCTCCGACCGCTGCCGGGAAAGCGGCACGGCGCTGTCGTTCTGCGGCGAGGATGCGGGGCGGCCGGTGGAGGCGCTGGTGCTGGCCGCGCTCGGCATCGGCACGCTGTCGATGCGGCCGGCCTCCATCGGGCCGGTGAAGGCGCTGTTGCGGCAGGTCGATCTGGCCGAGGCGCGCGAGCTGATCTTCAGCGCCATGGCGCAGGGGGTCGAGACGGTGCGGCCCGAGGTGATGTCCTGGCTGGCGCGGCAGGGCGACTGAGGCGCTATTTCGGGCGGGGCAGCGGCTTCACCTCCGCCGCCTCGGCGAAACGGGCCACCACCCGTTCGGCGCCATGCGCCTGCGCCAGCCGCAGCAGGCGGAAGCGGATGCGGGCGAGTTCACGGTAATGCCGCAGGAAGGCCGCGCTCACCGCCGCGCCGGACAGCGCGCCCAGCACCGGCACCGCCTGCGCGGCGAGCTTCTGGCTCAGCGTCGCCGCGATCTTCGGCGCGAGCGTCGCGATCAGCTTGTGGAGCGCGGGGCCTGTCATGGTGACGCGGGCGCCGATGAAGGCGGTGTTCACCCCGTCATCGCCGCCCATCGGCGTGCCCGAGGCGAAGCAGCGCAGGATCTCGGCCTTCACCGCCGGATCGTCGGGGTCGAAGCCCTCGGCCTCGGCGGCGGCGCGGATGGTGCCGAGGATGATGGTGATGGTGACGGGAAGCTCCGCGACCGAGGTGGCGAGCCCCCCCGCCCCGCCCGCCGCCCCGCTGAGGGCGGCGGCCAGCGGCGCCGCGGCGGGGCCGAGA
>JBDHSR010000440.1:0-3034 GCA_039808305.1 Gemmobacter sp.
CTCAATCCCGCGCCGGGTGAAGCGGCACCGCCGCTTCGGCGGTCAGGGCGCGGAAGGTCATGCTTTCCTGAAGGTAGAGCGTGACCGAGGTCTCGTCATGGCGCTGATAGCCGATCGACAGGTCCTGCCCCAGCTCCAGCTCGAAATCCCCGCCCCGGGTCGAGAGGACCAGACCGCCCGCGATCCCCGGCGCCCAGACGATACCGCCATCGACCAGGCGTTCGAGATGTTCGAGAACCGGATAGCCGTCGTCGCTGCCTCCGCTCGCGGCGGTATGGGCGTCCTGGCCGAGAACCAGCGCATAGGGCCCCTCGACCCCGGACAGCCGCAGACGGCTCACCGCCTTCGCCACCGCTTCGGGATAGGACATCGCGGCCTTGGGCAAGGCCACGGCCGGATTGCTCGCCTCCGGGCGAATGCCGCGGATGCCGCCGCCCGCATAGCCGTCGAAGATGGCGCCGTCCTCGGCGAAGGCGATGCGGCGGGCGGCCTCCTTCAGCGGCTCCCAGTCGGAATCGCGCGAACCGCGCTCCACGTCGTCGATCGCCTGCCGCGACAGGGTGAAGGGCACCCGGAACTCCACCAGGGGCAGCACCTCGCGGCGGAGCGCGACGACCCCCTCCGCCGGGCCGTCGATCCGTTCGACATGGCCGGTGCCCACGGCGGAATGGGCCAGCCCCTTCGGCCCCAGCACATCGACCACCTTGCGCCCGCCCAGATGCCGCCTGAGCGTGCGCGCGGCCTCCGCCTCGATCTCGGTCCAGGCCGCGTCGGAAATCGGGGCCAGCTCCCGGTGCAGGTTGTTCATGCCGTCTCTCCCCCCTTGAGTGAACCGATCCCGAGCGATCCGCCGGACCGGGGTGATGGTGTCCTGTCCTCCGCCGCAGGCGGTGCGGGCGGCGGTTCCGCGCCCGGGTCGTCCAGAAAGTCGCGCGTCGGCACGAAGAACAGCGTTCCGGTGACCGCCGTGCTGAAATCGAGGATCCGGTCGTAATTGCCCGGCGGATTGCCGACGAACATGTTTTCCAGCATCCGCTCGATGCGGCCGGGCAGGCGGGCATAGCCGATGAAATAGGTGCCGAACGCGCCGCTCCGAATATCGCCGAAGGGCATGTTGTCGCGCAGGATCTGCACCTCCTCGCCGTTCTCGGTGATGGAGGTCAGGGCGTTATGCGCGGAGCTTGGCTTTTCCGCCTCGCTCAGCTCGATGTCCGAGAGCTTCCTGCGGCCGATGATCTTCTCCTGCGTCTCGACCGGAAGCGCGTTCCAGCCGGCAAGGTCGTGCAGGTATTTCTGCACGATGACATAGCTGCCGCCGGCGAAGCCCGGATCCTCGTCGCCGATGATCGTGGCGGCGATGGCATCCTGATCGGTGGGGTTTTCCGTCCCGTCGACGAAGCCCAGAAGGTCGCGCCGGTCGAAATAGCGGAAGCCATGCACCTCGTCGGCCACGGTTGCCGCAGGCCCCAGCCGGTCGACGATCTGACGGGCGAGCTCGAAGCACAGATCCATCCGCGTCGCCCGGATGTGGAACAGCAGGTCGCCCGGAGTGGCGACGGCGCGATGCGCGCCCGCGATCTCGCGGAACGGGTGCAGGTCGCGCGGCTTCGGCATGCCGAACAGCCGGTCCCAGGCGTCGGAACCGATCCCGGCCACGCAGGACAGCCGCCCCTCGGCGCTGCGGAAACCCACCGCGCGGACGAGGCCCGACAGGTCGGTCAGGGTGGCGCGGGCCGTGTCGGCCGCCGCCATGCCATCGGCGAGGGTGACGACGAGGAAAATCGCCGAGGAGGTGAGCCCCGCATATACGGCTTGAGAGGTGATGATCGGGGCCTCCCTGCATCCGGGCCGGAACGCGGGGGCGACCTCGCCGCCCGGGTTCCTGGAACGATATGGTCTTGCCCTCGAACGATAGCGACAGATGGCGCGAGATCAACCCTCTCGCGGAGCGGCTGCCTGCTTGCCGGTTCGGCGTTTCGTTGGGGGGTGAGGCGGGCGGGGCTGCCGTGCCGGGAGATACCGGCACGGGTTGCGCCTGTTTCCCTTGCGCCCTCGCGCCGGACGCAATCATTCACATCCCATATCCCGTCCGCAGGGCTGTCGTCCTCCTCGCCGGGCGGGGCGCCAGGGGAAAGCGACGCCATTCCCTTTCTTGCGGCCGGGATGGGGCACGAGCTATTCCTTACCATGTTAGTCGGGTTAATTCTTGACACCGGGGCCCGGCGATTTGCATGAAGCCCGAGACAGCAGGGGGGTGTGCGATGGGGAAGGCCGGATTGTGGGCGATGGCCGTTCTGGCGGCCTTTGCGGGGCCGTCGCTCGCCTGCGACGGGCGGCTGCTGGAGGACGCCGCCATTCACGCCGCGCCGCTATGCGTGCCCGGGGCGCCGCGCCGCGTGGTGGTGCTGGATGCCAGCTTCGGCCTCGGGATCGGGCTGGATGTCGGCCTGCCCATCGTCGGCGCGCCGATGGACCGGATGAGCGACATGGCCCTGAAGCAGCGGGCGGAGGCGGCGGGCGTCGCCTCGCTGGGCTTCGTCGCCGAGCCCAGCCTCGAAACCCTCGTCGCCTTGCAGCCCGACATGATCCTCGGCTTCGTGGGGGACGAGGCGCTGGCCGACGGCCTCTATCCGCAGCTTTCGCAACTGGCGCCGACGCTGCTCTACACCTCGGTCGACTGGCAGGAGTTCTACCGGCTGATGGCCGGCTTCACCGGGCGCGAGGATGCCGTGGCCGGCGATCTGGCCGCCTATCGGGCCCGGCTGGACGACATCCGCGCCCGGATGCCCGACCGGACGGTTTCCGTCCTGCGCATCACCTCCTGGGATTTCCAGGTCTATCTGGATGGCCCGGTCGCCTACGCGCCCTTCGAGGTGATGCGGCAGGCCGGGGTGAAGCGCAGCGCCTATGAGACGACCGACGATCCGGCGCAGTCGATGAAGCGCCCGGATTGGGAGGATCTGGCGGCGCTGGATGGCGATGTGCTGCTTTACATCGTCGGCGGCACCAACGATTCCGACAAGGACGGCCGGCA
>JBDHSR010000441.1:0-3033 GCA_039808305.1 Gemmobacter sp.
CGAGCCCCTGGAAACCGCGAACGGCCTGATGCCCATCCCCGCCAACGGCGCCGGCATCGGGGTGACGCTGGACTGGGATTTCCTGGATGCCGTCACCACGTCGGTGGAAACCATTTGACGAGGGCCTGCAAGGATCCATCGTGAGTCGGTGGCGGCGGCAGCGAGGCGGATCATTGCTTCGAAGCGCCGCCCTCGATCGGTCCCGGGTCCGCACGCAACCGCTCAGCGCCTTCCGCCACCGGGCCGGCGAGGTCCGACGGGAAAAGGGTGTGGCGCGGCGTGTCGCAACCGGAATCGAGCCATGCCCAGCCGTCCAATCCCGGCCCGGACGCCGCCCGACCACGGATCACGTCACGCCACCGCGAGACGCCCCGGCATCTCTCGCGCCCGGGCCATCGGGATGCGATCAGGGGCGCGCGAAGGGGGCGATCTCCACCCCGTTCTGTTCGAGGGCGCCCCGCAGACGCCGCGCGATCTCCACCGCGCCCGCCGTGTCGCCGTGAATGCACAGCGTTTCGGGCTGCACTGGCAGGCGCTTGCCGCCGGTGGTGGGGATATGGCCGTTCACCACCATCTCCAGCACCTGATCGAGGCTTTTCTGCGGATCGTGGATCACCGCGCCGGGCTGGCCGCGCGGGGTCAACTCGCCCGTATCGGTATAGGAGCGGTCGGCATAGATCTCGCAGGCAACGCGCAGGCCGGCCTTCTCCGCCGCCGCGTAGGTCTCCGAATAGGGCATGGTGATGAAGACCAGCCCCGGATCGACCGCCCGAATCGCCCGGACGCAGAGTGCCGCCAGATTGGGATCGACCGCCGCCATGTTGCCCAGCGCGCCGTGCGTCTTCACATGCGTCATCGGATGACCTTCCAGATCGGCCATCGCGCGCAGGGCGAGGATCTGGAAAATCAGTTGCGTTTCGAGGTCTTCGGGCTTTTCGCCGGAGATGCGGCGACGCCCGAAGCCATAAAGATCGGCGAAGGAGGGATGCGCGCCCACCGACACCCCCTTGTCGCGCGCCATGCGGATGGTGCGGCGCATCACCACCGGGTCGCCGGCATGAAAGCCACAGGCGATGTTGGCGGTGGTCACCAGGTCCAGCATCCCCGCATCGTCGCCGATGGTGAAGGCGCCAAAGCTTTCGCCCATGTCGCAGTTGAGGTCGATCCGTCCGGCCATGATCCCTCCAGATGCCCTTGCCATCCAGCTTGCCGGGCCTTTCCATGGATAGTGCGCGCACCCCGCCATCTCAAGCCCGGCCCCGGAACTGTCGTCGCAAAGCGGTGCCCTCCCCGGCGGAACGCGGCCTTTTCGCCCATCATCGGCTTCCCTCCCGACGGGAAGCGTGGAACATAGTCGTCACGGAGGGCCGCTTGCGAAACCGCCGCCCTCTCTGAGACGGAGGTGTTCTGTGACCGATCCGATCGTTCTGGCCTGCGGGGACCGGGCGCTGGTGCTGCAGATCGGCGAGACGGTCGATGCCGGGGCCAATGCCCGCGTCATCGCGCTGGCCACCGAGCTGGAGGCGGCGCGCGACGGCGGCACGATCACCGGCATCGAGGATATCGTGCCCACCTATCGCTCGCTCCTCGTGCGCTACGACCCCGAGCGGATTCGCGGCGCCGCGCTGGAACGCGCGCTGCTGGACATCGCCGGCCGCCCGGCGCGGACAGGCGGCGCCGGCCGGCAATGGCTGTTTCCCTGCCTCTATGGCGGCGAGGTCGGCCAGGACCTGGACGAGCTGGCCCGGATGAAGGGCCTGACCACGGACGAATTGATCGCCATCCATGCCGCCACCGATTACCGCGTCTACATGATCGGCTTCGCGCCCGGCTTCGCCTATCTGGGCGGCCAGCCGGAGGTCCTGCACACCCCCCGCCTGCCCAAGCCCCGCCAGAACATCGCGCGCGGCGCCGTGGGCATCGGCGGCCAGCAGGGCAACATCAACTCGGTCGCCGGGCCGTCGGGCTGGCGCTTCCTCGGCTGGACGCCGATCCGCACCTTCGACCCCGCCCGGCCCGAGCCCTTCCTGCTGCGCGCCGGCGATCACGTGCGCTTCCGCCCCATCGGGCCGGAGGAGGCCCGCGACCTCGATGCCCGCGCCGAGGCGGGCGAGATCATCCTCACCCCCTCGGAGGTGCCGGCATGAGCGTCGAGATCGTCACCCACGGCCCGATGCTGACGGTGCAGGATGCGGGGCGCTTCGGGCTGCGGCATATGGGCGTGTCGCCGGCCGGGCCGATCGACAGGCCGGCGATGGCGCTGGCCAATGCCCTGGCGGGCAACGACCCCGGCGCGGCGGCGCTGGAATTCGCCGGCCCCGCCGGCAGCTTCCGCGCCACGCACCCGCTGCGCTTCGCCGTCGCCGGCGCCGATTGCGCCATCCGCATCGACGGCCGCGCCGTCGCCCCGGGCGAGAGCCACCGCCTGAAGCCCGACGAGGTGCTGACCGTGGGCGCACCCGATGGCGCGGTCTGGGCCTATCTGGCCTTTTCCGGCGGCATCGCCATTCCGCCGGTGCTGGGCTCGCGCTCGACCCATCTGCGCTTCGGCCTGGGCGGGATCGAGGGGCGGGCGCTGCGCACGGGCGACGTGCTGCCGCTCGACCCCGACGACGCGGGCACCCCCTGCCTGCGCCCGGCTGCGCGGCTGGAGAACCATACGCTGGCCAATGATCGCGGGCCGATCCGCCTGATCCTCGGCCCGCAGGACGGGTATTTCGCGCCCGAGGTGATCGCACGACTGACGGAATGCGACTTTGCCGTCACCGCCCAGCGCGACCGCATGGCGATGGTGCTGGGCGGCGTGGAGATGCCCGCCGCGCGCGGCCATGACATCGTGTCCGACGGCACCGTGCCGGGTTCGGTGCAGGTGCCGGGATCGGGCATGCCGCTGGTGCTGCTGGCGGAAAGCCAGACCACCGGCGGCTATCCCAAGATCGGCACCGTCGCCTCGGTCGATCTGGCGCGGCTGGCGCAGATGCCGGTGGGCGCGCGCTTCCGCTTCGCCCTCGTCTCGCGCGACGAGGGCGAGGA
>JBDHSR010000442.1:0-3032 GCA_039808305.1 Gemmobacter sp.
TCCCGCTCCGCGGCTTCGTCGACAAGGGTCAGGGCCGGGACGGCAAGCCGCACAACATCTGGATCCCCGCCGACGAGACCGCGACCGAGAAGCTCGCGACCTTCGCCGCGTGGGCGAACCGGGAGGGCGCCGCCGTCTATGTCATCCCCGGCACGGTCGAGGAGCAGGGTCAGGCCCGCGCCGCCGACGTGCTGCAAATGCAGGCCATCGTCGTCGATCTCGACGCGGGCGACATCCCGGCCAAGCTGGACCACCTCACCCTCCACATCGGCACGCCCACGCTGATCATCGAAAGTGGCGGCCGCACGCCCGAGGGCGCGACCAAGCTTCATGTCTGGTGGAAGCTGACCGAACCCGCCGAGGGAGAGGATCTCGCCACCCTCTGCCGCCTGCGCGGCGAGATCGCCGTGAAGGTCGGCGGCGACACGCATTTCCGTTCGGCGCACCAGCCGATCCGGGTGCCCGGCACAGTCTATCACAAGCATGGCCATCAGCGGCTCGTGCAGATCCGTGAACATCGCGCCGTCAAGGTGGACCTTGCGGATTTCGGCGAGCGGGTCGCCGATATGCCGCCGTTGCCCGGCGTCGGCTTCGCCAGCGACCTCTCGGCCCCAACGGCCAAACCCACCATCGACGCCGTTCTCACCACGCCGGTGCGCGAGGGCGCCATCGATGACTGGACGCGGTTTCAGGGGGCCAGCGCCGCCATCGGTCACTACATCCGCCTGGTGCATGAGGGCCGGCTCGATCCCTTCGCGGGCTGGGAGGCGATCCGCGGCTACAACGCCGCCATGCTGCGCCCGTCCTGGCCGCTCGATCGGCTGCAGGTTGAGGCTGAACGGCTCTGGGCGCTGCATGTGAAACGCAACGGCCCGCCGCTGCTGCGCGCGGCAAGCAGCACCGCCCCGGCGAGCCCGCTGCCTACCTTCAGCCTCGGCGCCTTGCTCGACGACAACAGCCCCATGCCCGAGGACATCATCGGCCCGCGCGTGCTGACGCCGGGCGGCCTTCTGGTGCTGGGCGGCGCGCCGAAGGTCGGCAAGAGCGACCTGCTGATCTCCTGGCTCGTCCACATGGCCGCCGGTGTGCCCTTCCTCGGCTTTGCACCGCCACGGCCGCTGCGCATCTTCTATCTGCAGGCCGAGATCCAGTATCACTATCTGCGCGAGCGGCTGAAGCAGATCGCCCTGCCGCCCGACGTGCTGGCCGCCGCGCGCGACACCTTCGTCGCCACACCCAAGCTGAAAATGCTGCTCGACAACGAGGGCAGCGTGCGGGTTGCCCGCGCGATCCGGACGGCATTCCCGGATGCGCCGCCCGACATCCTCTGCGTCGACCCGATCCGCAACCTCTTCGATGGCGGACCCGATGGCGGTGGCGAGAACGACAACACCGCCATGATGTTCTTCCTGAAGGAACGGGTCGAGGTTCTGCGCGACCACATCGACCCGGACTGCGGGGTCATCCTGATCCACCACACCAAGAAGCTCAGCAAGCACCAGGTGAAGGAGGATCCGTTTCTCGCGCTTTCGGGCGCCAGCGCCCTGCGGGGCTTCTACACCTCCGGGCTGATCCTGCACCGCCCCGACGAGGACGCGTCAGAGCGCAAGCTGGAGATCGAGCTGCGCAACGGCCCCGCGCTGCCCTCGAAGCTGATCGACAAGGTGCGCGGCCAATGGGTCGAGATCAACCCGATGAACGAGCGCCTCGTGCGCCAGGACATCGGCGCCAGGCATGATGCCGAGCGGGATCGGAAAAACCAGGTCGTCCTGGGGATGATCTTCGACGAGGCGGCCGAGGGTCGGCTCTACACGGCCACGCAGTTCGCGGAGGCGTTCGAGAACCAGCACGATCTCGGCGGGCGCTACAGCATCCGTGAGCGTCTGTCGGTGCTCGCCACCAAGGGCCTGATCAAGTTCCGCCGGAGTTTCACGGAGCACGGGTACGCCGGGACGCAATCGCATTTCGGATATCTCGTGATCAGGGACATGCGCTTCGGCCGCGATCCCGTGATCGACACGGACACCGGAGAGGTCCTTGCCGAGGGCGTCGCGGTGCTGCCGACCCACTACAAATGCCCCCATTCCGGCCGCGCGCGCGAGGTCGAGAACCCCGCCGTCTGGGTCTATCCGGAGGAGGCCCATGACTGACTTCCTCATCATGAGCGCGGCCTTCCTCATTATCATCCCTTCCTCATGGCCCAATGAAATCAATGGGTTGGTGATGAGGATGAGAAAGGTCTTCCTCATCGACCCGTCTCATCCCTTGAGCCATGAAAAATCAGCGGGAACAGAGACTTGTGGTCAAAACATGAGACGAGTGGGCAAGCCCCCATACTACGTATGGGGAGGCCAACCGGCAGGTTTGGCCTCGCCTCCCATACGTCGAGGGTCTCCGCGCGCGGGCTCCTACGCTCCCTGCACATTCCGATCCGACGACGGCGGCCCCGTACCGCCAAGCACCAGGCCACCGTCGTCTTCCACCCGAGCAGCCAACCAGAAGAGGAGACTACCCATGGCTGACCTGACTCTCGCCACCTCCGCCCATGAGGCAATCCCCGATCTGCGGCCCGTCGTCCGCGCCAACCGCGTGATGCTGGCGCTCGACCTCGGCACCACGACGGGATGGGCGCTGCACGGCATCGACGGGCTGATCACCTCCGGCACTGCGTCCTTCCGCCCCGGGCGGTTTGATGGCGGCGGCATGCGGTACCTCCGCTTCACCAACTGGCTCACGGAGATCGACCGGCTGTCGGGGCCCGTTGCCGCCATCTGGTTCGAGGAGGTCCGCCGCCATGCCGCGACCGATGCCGCCCATGTCTATGGCGGGCTGATGGCCACGCTGACGGCATGGGCCGAACTGCGCGGCATTCCCTACGAGGGCGTTCCCGTCGGCACCATCAAACGCCACGCCACCGGCAAGGGCAACGCGAACAAGGACGCCATGATGGCGGCCGCCCGGGCGCGCGGCTTCTCGCCCGTCGACGACAACGAGGCCGACGCCATCGCGATCCTGCTCTGGGCGCTGGAGAC
>JBDHSR010000443.1:0-3031 GCA_039808305.1 Gemmobacter sp.
GAGCCGTCGCGCATCGCCTCGGTCTCGCGGTTGGGCGAGGCGACGGAGCCCGAATCGAGATGGTCGCGGCCGATCACGATCGGCGCCTTCAGCTCGCCGGAGGCCACCATTTCGTTGAACATCAGCCCGGCGCGGTGCCGGTCGCCGAGGCCGATCCAGCAGATGCGGGCGGGCAGGCCCTGGAAGGCGATGCGTTCGCCCGCCATGTCGAGCCAGCGGTGCAGGTGCCTGTTTTCCGGGAAGAGTTTCTTCATCGCCGCATCGGTCTTCGCGATGTCCTCCGGGTCGCCCGACAGCGCCACCCAGCGGAACGGGCCGATGCCCTTGCAAAAGAGCGGCCGGATATAGGCCGGCACGAAGCCGGGAAAGGCGAAGGCGTTCTCCAGCCCTTCGTCCTTCGCCATCTGCCGGATGTTGTTGCCGTAATCGAGCGTCGGCACGCCGGCCTCGTGGAAGGCCACCATCGCCTCGACCTGCCGGCGCATCGAGGCCTTGGCGGCCTTGACCACCGCCTCGGGCGCGGTCTCCTGCTTCGCGCGCCAGTCGGCGACCGACCAGCCGGCGGGGCAATAGCCATGCAGCGGATCATGGGCCGAGGTCTGGTCGGTCACGATGTCGGGGCGCGGCCCGCCGGCCTGCATCCGGCGCAGAATCTCGGGGAAGATCTCGGCGGCATTGCCCAAGAGGCCCACCGATTTCGCCTCGCCCTTCGCCGTCCATTCCGCGATCAGCGCCAGCGCCTCGTCCAGCGTTTTCGCTTTGGCATCAAGGTATTTCGTGCGGATGCGGAAGTCGATGCGGGTCTCGTCCACCTCCACCGCGAGGCAGCAGGCCCCGGCGAAGACGGCGGCCAGCGGCTGCGCGCCGCCCATGCCGCCAAGACCGCCGGTCAGCACCCATTTCCCGGTCAGGTCGCCGCCGTAATGCTGGCGCCCGGCTTCCGCGAAAGTCTCGTAAGTTCCCTGCACAATGCCTTGGGTTCCAATGTAAATCCAGGAACCGGCCGTCATCTGGCCATACATCATCAGGCCCTTGCGGTCCAACTCGTTGAAATGCTCCCAGGTGGCCCAATGCGGCACCAGGTTGGAATTGGCGATCAGCACGCGCGGGGCATCCGTATGGGTCTTCACGATGGCGACCGGCTTGCCGGATTGCACCAGCAGCGTCTCGTCGGCCTCCAGATCCTTCAGCGCGGCGACGATGCGGTCGAAATCCTCCCAGGTGCGGGCGGCGCGGCCGATGCCGCCATAGACCACCAGCTCATGCGGGTTCTCGGCCACGTCGGGATGCAGGTTGTTCATCAGCATCCGCAAGGGCGCCTCGGTCAGCCAGCTTTTGGCGTTCAGCTCGGTGCCGGTCGGCGGGAAGATGTCGCGGAGATTGTGACGTTTGTTCATCGGCTTACCTCACAGAGTTGGAGCGGCGAGGCCGCTGGCCGCGCAAAGCGCGCCTTCCGCCGCAAGGCGGGCGGCGGTGGCGAGGTCGGGCGCCATGTAGCGGTCGTCGCCCAGCCGCGACACCTCGGCGCGCAGCCGCGCGATCACGGCTTGCAGCGGCACCGAGGTGACGAGCGGCGCGCGGAATTCCACCCCCTGCGCGGCGCAGAGCGCCTCGACGCCGAGGATGACGTTCAGGTTCTCCACCATCCGGCCGAGGCGGCGCGCGCCATGGGCGGCCATGCTGACATGATCCTCCTGATTGGCGGAGGTCGGCGTGGAATCGGTGACGCAGGGATGGGCGAGATGCTTGTTCTCGCTCATCAGCGCCGCCGTGGTGACCTCGGCGATCATCAGCCCGGAATTGAGGCCGGGATTGGGCGTGAGGAACGGCGGCAGGTCGAAGGAGAGCGTCGGGTCCACCATCAGCGCCACCCGGCGCTGCGCGATGGCGCCGATCTCGCTCAGAGCCAGCGCGATCATATCGGCAGCGAAACCAACGGGTTCGGCGTGGAAGTTGCCACCCGAGACGATGCGGCCGTTCGACAGGACCAGCGGATTGTCGGTCGCCGCATTGGCCTCGATCTCCAGCGTGCGGGCGGCCTGGCGCAGGATGTCCATCGCGGCGCCGGTGACCTGCGGCTGGCAGCGGATGCAATAGGGGTCCTGCACGCGGGTATCGCCCTCGCGATGGCTTTCGCGGATCTCCGACCCGTCGAGCAGCGCGCGCATGAAGCCCGCCGCCTCGATCTGCCCGGCATGGCCGCGCAGCGTGTGGATTTCCGGCTGCAAGGGCGCGGTGGAGCCCATGATGGCGTCGGTCGACAGCGCCGAGGTGGTGAGCGCGGTCTGCGCCGCCCGCCAGCCGCCGAAGAGGCCGGCTAAGGCATAGGCGGTGGAGAACTGGGTGCCGTTGATCAGCGCCAGCCCCTCTTTCGGGCCAAGGGTGATCGGGGAAATGCCGGCCTTTTCCATGGCTTCCCGGCCGGGCATCACCTGGCCTGCGAACTCCGCCGCGCCATGGCCGAGCATCGCCGCCGCCATATGGGCGAGCGGCGCCAGATCGCCGGATGCCCCGACCGAGCCCTGCGCCGGGATCACCGGCGTGACGCCCTTCGCCAGCATGGCCTGCAGCACCTCGACCACCTCCCAGCGCACGCCGGAGGCGCCGCGGCCGAGGCTGAGCAGCTTCAGCGCCATCATCAGCCGGGCGGTGGCGCGCGGCATCGGCTCGCCCACGCCGCAGCAATGCGACAGGATCAGGTTTTCCTGAAGCTTCGCAGTATCCTGCGCGGCGATCTTCAGGCTGGCGAGCTTGCCGAAGCCGGTATTCACCCCATAGACCGGCACCTCGCCGGCGGCGGCGGCGGCGATGCGGGCGGCGGCGGCCTCCACCCCGGCGCGGGCGCTGTCGGCGAGGCGCGCCGGCGCCTCGTTGCGCCAGAGGCGTTCGAGCTGGGCGAGCGTCGCTTCGCCGGGGACAAGGATTTCAGGCGTCAATCTGGCCTCCGAAGATGCGGGAATGGATCGGCGTGGCGCCGATGCGGGCGGAAAGTTCGGCCGGGTGGCGGGCCTGCCAGATCACCAGATCGGCG
>JBDHSR010000444.1:0-3024 GCA_039808305.1 Gemmobacter sp.
GTCGGCGAGGCGGTCAAGGACACCAAGAAGGTGAAGCAGGCCGCCGAGGAACTGTCGCAGATCGCCGGCCAGAAGGCGGTGATCACCCATGCGCGCAAGTCCGTCGCCACCTTCCGGGTGCGCGAGGGGATGCCGCTGGGCGCCAAGGTGACGCTGCGCGGCGACCGGATGTACGAATTCCTCGACCGCCTGATCAACGTCGCCCTGCCGCGCGTGCGCGACTTCCGCGGCGTGAAGGGCAGTGCCTTCGACGGCCGCGGCAACTATGCCATGGGGCTGAAGGAACAGATCGTGTTCCCGGAGATCGACTTCGACAAGGTCGACGAGATCCTCGGCATGGACATCATCATCTGCACCACGGCGAAGACCGATGCGGAAGCGAAGTCGCTGCTGAAGCACTTCAACATGCCGTTTGCGGCCTGATCGCGAGGAAACTGACACATGGCAAAGAAATCCATGGTGAACCGCGAGACCAAGCGGGCCCGCATGGTGAAGCAGTATGCTTCGAAGCGCGCCGCGCTGAAATCGGTCATCAACGACCAGGAAAAGCCGATGGAAGAACGTTTCAAGGCTTCCCTGAAGCTGGCGGAACTGCCGCGCAACTCGTCGGCGACGCGGATCCACAACCGCTGCCAGCTGACGGGCCGGCCGCATGCCTATTACCGCAAGCTCAAGCTCAGCCGCATCATGCTGCGCGATCTCGCCTCGTTCGGCCAGGTCCCCGGCATGGTGAAGTCGAGCTGGTAAGGGAGGGAGGAACGAATGTCCGTGAATGATCCTCTCGGCGATATGCTGACCCGTATCCGCAACGCCCTGCTGCGCGGCAAGTCGACCGTCGTCACCCCGGCCTCCAGCCTGCGGGCGCGCGTCCTCGACGTGCTGGCCGCCGAGGGCTACATCCGTGGCTACGAGAAGGCGCCCACCGCCAATGGCCAGGGCGAATTCACCATCTCGCTCAAGTATTACGAGGGCGAGCCGGTCATCCGCGAACTGAAGCGGGTGTCGAAGCCGGGCCGCCGCGTCTACATGGGCGTGAAGGAGATCCCGCAGGTCCGCAACGGGCTGGGCGTGGCGATCGTCTCCACCCCCAGGGGCGTTCTCACCGATGCGAATGCACGCGCTGCCAATGTCGGCGGCGAAGTGCTGTGCACCGTGTTCTGAGGAGGTTTCGATGTCCCGAATCGGCAGGAAACCCGTCGAACTGGCCAAGGGCGTGACCGCCGCGATCAATGGCCAGACCATCGAGGTGAAGGGTCCGAAAGGCACCCGCAGCTTCACCGCCACCGACGACGTGTCGCTTTCCATGGAAGGCGCCGAGGTCAGGGTCACCCCGCGTGGCCTGTCCAAGCGCGCCCGCCAGCAATGGGGGATGACGCGGCGCATGGTGGCCAACCTCGTCACCGGCGTCACCACCGGCTTCCGCAAGGAGATGGAGATCCAGGGCGTCGGCTATCGCGCGGCCATGCAGGGCAACGTGCTCAAGCTCACGCTCGGCTTCTCGCATGACGTGGAATTCGAGGTGCCCAGGGGCGTGACCGTGACCACGCCCAAGCAGACCGAGATCGTGGTCGAAGGCATCGACGAACAGCAGGTCGGCCAGGTGGCGGCGAACATCCGCGAGTGGCGGCGCCCCGAGCCCTACAAGGGCAAGGGCATCCGCTACAAGGGCGAGTTCGTCTTCCGCAAGGCCGGCAAGAAGAAGTAAGGGGGCGCGAAATGGCACTGAACAAGAGAGAGCTGTTCATCAAGCGCCGCCTGCGCGTGCGCAACCGGCTGAAGGCCAATGCCGCGGGCAAGCTGCGGCTGTCCGTCCACCGTTCGTCGAAGAACATCAGCGCCCAGCTGATCGACGATGCGAAGGGCGTGACGCTGGCTGCGGCCTCATCGCTCGAGAAGGATCTCGGCGTGGTGGGCAGGAACAACGTCGAGGCGGCGGCAAAGGTCGGCGCGGCGATCGCCGAGCGGGCGAAGAAGGCCGGGGTCGGGGAATGCTATTTCGACCGTGGCGGCTTCCTCTTTCACGGCAAGGTGAAGGCTCTGGCCGACGCCGCCCGTGAAGGCGGCCTGAAGTTCTGAGGAGACGGATATGGCAGAACGTGAACACCGCCGGGACCGCCGCGAAAGCCGCGAGGAAACCCCGGAATTCGCCGATCGTCTCGTGGCGATCAACCGCGTGTCCAAGACCGTGAAGGGCGGCAAGCGCTTCGGCTTTGCCGCGCTCGTGGTGGTGGGCGACCAGCGCGGCCGCGTGGGCTTCGGCAAGGGCAAGGCCAAGGAAGTTCCCGAGGCCGTGCGCAAGGCGACCGAACAGGCCAAGCGCAGCATGATCCGTGTGCCGCTGAAGGATTCGCGCACCGTGCACCATGACGTGGAGGGCCGCCACGGCGCCGGCCGCGTCATGATGCGCACCGCCGTCGCGGGCACCGGCATCATCGCCGGCGGCCCGATGCGCGCCGTGTTCGAGATGCTGGGCGTGCAGGACATCGTGGCCAAGTCGCTGGGTTCCCAGAACCCCTACAACATGGTCCGCGCCACCTTCGAGGGGCTGAAGAAGGGCGCCTCGCCCCGTTCGGTGGCGCAGCGCCGCGGCAAGAAGGTGGCCGAGATCCTGAGGAAGCCGGAAGGCGAAGCCGCGGTGGAGGCCTGAGCAGATGACGAAGAAGACCATCGTCGTGAAGCAGGTGGCTTCGGCCGCCCGCCGCCCGGCCATCCAGACGGCAACGCTGAAGGGGCTGGGCCTGAACCGCATCGGCCGCATGCGCGAGCTTGAGGACACCCCCGCCGTGCGCGGCATGGTGCGCAAGATCCCCCATCTCGTGCAGATCGTCGAGGAGCGCGGCTGATCCGTGCGGCTGCGCGCTGCAACCTTTCGACGCCCCCGGCCATCCCGGGGGCGTTCCGCGTTGCGGATGAAGGCGGGCGGGCGGCCGGAATCGCGGCCGGCCCCGGCGCTTCCTGCGGTGGAAGGCTGCGCCGATCACATCGGTGTCGGCACTGGTGCGGGCGGTCGCCCCACTCACCAGG
>JBDHSR010000445.1:0-3017 GCA_039808305.1 Gemmobacter sp.
GATGATCCTTTCGCCGCTTGCGCTGGCGGCCTGGGCGCCTTCGGTGCCGGATCCGGGGGCCGGGGTGGGGTTCGGCGACTATGGCAGCTATGACGCGCAGCGCGAGGCGGCGCTGGCCTCCGGCGCGCCGATGGTGGCCGCGGGGGCGCAGCCCATCGCGCCGGGCGGTGTGGCGGCGCAGCCGATCGGCGCCGCGCCGGCCTCCGGCTTCTCGACCGAGCGGCTGGGCGCCGCGATCGACCGCGCCTCGGGCACCGCGCCGCTGGGCGCCGATGCCGGCGGGGTGACGGTGGGCCAGCCGATGCCGACGGTGGCCGAGGCGGCGCCCGCGCCGATGGCCCCCACGATGCCGGTCGCCGCGCCGTTGCCGGTGCGCAGCGGCTCCAAAGGCCCGAACGTGGTGCAGTTCGCGCTGTCCACCTCGCATCCGGTCGGCTCTCCGATGTATCAGCGCTCCTCGATCCAGTTGAAGAACCCGGAGCGCGCCTGCGCCGGATACGCCTCGGCCGACCTCGCCCAGATCGCCTTCCTGGAGGCCGGCGGGCCGGAGAAGGACCGCAAGGGCCTCGATCCCGATGGCGACGGCTATGCCTGCGGCTGGGATCCCTCGGCCTTCCGCGCCGCCGTCCAGTAAGCCCGTGCCCGAGCTTTCCGCCTATCCCTCGCCGAATGCCGGGCCGCGCCGCAACGGGGCGCTGCCCGACATGGTGGTGATCCATTACACCGCGATGCCGAGCTGCGCCGAGGCCGAGGCGCGGCTCTGCGATCCGGTGGCGGAGGTCTCGGCGCATTACCTGATCTCGGAGACCGGCCATGTCGTCGCGCTGGTGCCCGAGGAGATGCGGGCCTGGCATGCCGGGGCAGGGGCCTGGGGCAATTGCGCCGACGTGAACTCGCGCTCCATCGGGATCGAGCTGGCGAATGGCGGCGACGCGCCATTCCCCGAGCCGCAGATGGCGGCGCTGGAGGCGCTGCTGGCCGACATCCTGCACCGCTGGCAGATCCCGCCGGAGCGGGTGATCGGCCATTCCGACATGGCGCCCGCCCGCAAATCCGACCCCGGCCCGCGCTTCGACTGGAAGCGGCTGGCGCTGAAGGGGCTGTCGGTCTGGCCGGAACCGGCCGAGCCCGGCGATGTCGCCGCCGACTTCGCGACGGATGCCCGCGCCTTCGGTTATCCCGATCTGGCCGAGGCCGCGCTGCTCGCCGCCTTCCGGCTGCGCTTCCGCCCCTGGGCCACGGGCGTCCTGACCGATGAGGACCGCGCGCTGATGGCGGATCTCGCCGCGCGCTTTCCGGTTGACGCCCCGTCGGCGCAGGCGTAAGCCGCCTTTCGCGCGGATGGCCGGATGACCGCGTGCCGCGAGGCGCGAGGAAAGTCCGGACTCCATGAAGCAAGGGTGCCGGGTAACGCCCGGCGGGGGCAACCCCAGGGAAAGCGCCACAGAGAACAGACCGCCCCGCTTGCGGGGTAAGGGTGAAACGGTGGGGTAAGAGCCCACCGCGGGACTGGCGACAGGACCGGCACGGCAAGCCCCACCCGGAGCAATGCCGAATAGGGGCCTCGCGCGGAAAGGTCCGGGACCACAGGGGCGACCCTGCCGGAGACCTCCGCAGGGACGCTTCAGCCCAGGGGCCCGGGTTGGCAGCTGGATCCCGTCCGCAAGGGCGGGGGCAGAGGAATGGTCATCCAGAGGGGGAGACCCCTTGGACAGAATCCGGCTTACAGGCCGTCCGCGCGCGATTTTCCCCCTGTTCCGCCCCGTGGCTGCGCTATGCTGCCGGACGACTCGGGCTTTCAGGAGGGATTTTTCCATGAGTTTCATCAAGACGCTCGCCACGCTCGCCGTGGGCTTCGCCGCCGCCAAGGGGGTGGAGAAATTCCACAAGGCCGGCGGGCTCGACGCGATGAAGGGCGCGCTGCGCGGGGCGGGCCAGCCCGGCGGGATGGCCGACCAGATGGGGGCGATGGCCGACAAGCTGGGCATCCCCGGCGGCGGCGCGGCGATGCGCGAGATGATGGGCCGCTTCGGCCAGGGCGCCGCGCAGGCCACCGAACAGGCCGAGGCGGGCTTCGGCTCGCTGATGACGGCGATGACCGGCGCGGCCTCGGCCGGGGCGAAGAACATGGGCGAGATGCTGGGCGCGATGACCGGCGCCACCCCCGCCGGCCCGATGGCGGAGGCGAATGCCAAGCTGATGATCCGCGCCATGATCCAGGCCGCCAAGGCCGATGGCGAGATCGACGCCGCCGAGCGCGAGACGATCCTGTCGCATCTGTCCGACGCCAGCGACGAGGAGATCGCCTTCGTGCAGGCCGAGCTCGACGCGCCGCTCGACATCGCGGGGCTGGCCGCCTCGGCCGGCGATACGGCGAAGGCGCAGCTCTATGCCGCCGCGCTGATGCCGATCACGGTGGACAGCGAGGGCGAGCGGCAGTTCCTCAAGGGCCTCGCCGCGGCGCTCGGGCTGGACGCGGCGACCCTCGCCACCCTTCACGCCACGGCGGGCAAGCCGCAGCCCTGAAAGGCCGGCGCGGCGGGGTTTTCGCTGTTGACTCTGCCGTCCGCTGCCGTAAAAGGCGGGCTTGAAGGATTTGACCGGGCGACGCTGTTTCCCCGGATGCAGGAGAGACGACTATGGCGAAGCCGACGACGATCAAGATCCGTCTGAACTCGACGGCGGGCACCGGGCACTTCTATGTGACCAAGAAGAACGCCCGCACCATGACCGAGAAGATGACGGTGCGCAAATACGATCCCGTGAAGCGGGAGCATGTGGAATACAAGGAAGGCAAGATCAAGTAAGATCGGCCTGCCGGAAACCGATGCGGGGCCGTGCCTTCGGGCGCGGCCCCTTGGCATTTGCGATGGGCGGGAAAGCGGTCCGGCCTCGGGCGAATCCATCCGCCCGGCATGGGGCTGCGGTTCCGCGATTGCCGGGCGGGAACCCTTGGGCGGCAAGCGCGCCCGCGTTCCGCGCGGCCCCGGATCGGGCGAGGTGCCGGCCTCGCCGTC
>JBDHSR010000446.1:0-3015 GCA_039808305.1 Gemmobacter sp.
CGCTGGTCTCGGACCTGAACCTGATAGGGCAGGCCCGGCTCGGCCTCGAATGGCTGCTGTTCCGCCGGGGCCTTGGTGCGGCGAACTTCTTCGAGGCCGGGGCTTTCGTGAAAACCCATGACGGCGCCGATTATGCCAATGTGCAGCTGGAATTCCTACCGCTGGCGCGGCGGGTGGTGAACGGCAGGGTCAAGGTCTTTCCCGGCTTCCAGCTGTGGATGGACCTCTCTCGCCCCACCTCGCGCGGGCATATACGGCTGCGCTCGGCCGATCCGCGCGCCGCGCCCGAGATCGTGTTCAACCATCTGGGCACCGAGGAGGACCGGCGCGACCTGATCCGCTCGGTCCGGCTGGCGCGCGACCTGTTCGCGCAACCCGTTTGGGACGGCATCCGGGGCGAGGAGATCAACCCCGGCGCGGGCGCGCAAACCGATGCCGAAATCCTGCAATGGGCAAAGCGCGCCATCGGCACCAGCTATCACCCTTCGGGCGCCACCCGCATGGCGGCGCGGCCCGAGGACGGCGTGGTCGATGCCGAGGCCCGCGTCCACGGGCTGCAGGGGCTGCGCGTGGTGGGGCCGGGGATCATGCCGCGCATCACCACCGGCAACCTGTCGGCGCCCACCTACATGATCGCCGAGAAGATCGCCGACGCCATCCGGGGCCGCCGCGCCTCCCCCGCGGGAAAGGAAATATGATGACCGGAACCATCCCGATGCTGATCGACGGCGAGTGGGTGCCGGGGGCGGAGGGCGCCACCGTTGCCGTGGTGAACCCCGCGACCGGCGCGCGGATCGCCGATCTGGCCCATGCCGCCCCCGCCGATCTGGACCGCGCGCTGCTGGCCGCCGACCGCGCCTTTGCGGCGTGGAAACAGACCACGGCGGCCGAGCGCCATGCGGTGCTGATCCGCGCCGCCGCGCTGATCCGCGATCGGCAGGATACCATCGCCGCCGTGCTGACCGCCGAGAACGGCAAGTCGCTGGCCGAGGCTTCGGGCGAGGTCGGTTTCTGCGCCGATGCCACCGACTGGTATGCCGAGGAAGCCAAGCGCGCCTATGGCCGGGTCATCCCCGCCCGCAGCCCGGATGTGCGCCAGATCACCCTGCGCGAGCCGGTCGGCGTGGCGCTCGGCTTCGCCGCCTGGAACTTTCCGGCGGGCAATGTGACGCTGAAGATGGCCGCTGCGCTGGCGGCGGGCTGCACGATCATCGTCAAGCCCTCGGACGAGACACCCGCCACCGCCATCGCCATCGCGCGCTGCTTCACCGATGCAGGCGTCCCGGCGGGGGCGCTGAACGTGGTGCATGGCGTGCCGGCCGATGTGTCGGAACACCTGATCGCCTCGCCGATCCCCAAGAAGGTGTCGCTGACCGGCTCCACCCCGGTCGGCAAGCTGCTGCAACGGCTGGCCGCCGACACGATGAAGCGCTGCACGATGGAGTTGGGCGGTCATGCGCCGGTGCTGGTCTTCGCCGATGCCGACATCCCGAACGCGGTGGAACGGCTGGTCGCGGCCAAGTTCCGCAACGCAGGCCAGGTCTGCACCTCGCCCACCCGCTTCTTCGTGGCGCGCGAGATCTACGAGCCCTTCGTCGCCGCCTTCACCGAACGCGCAAAAGCGATCACGGTCGGCGACGGCGCGAAAGGCGCGCAGATGGGGCCGATGATCACCGAACGCCGCCGCGAGGCCATCGCCGCGCTGGTTGATGACGCGGTTGCACAGGGGGCGCGGCTGCTGACCGGCGGCAAGGCGCTGCCGGGGCCGGGCTATTTCTATGCGCCCACCGTGCTGGCCGATGTGCCGGAAACCGCCCGGCTGATGCGTGAAGAACCCTTCGGCCCGATCGCCGCCTTTGTCCCGTTCGACAGCTTCGATGAGGTGATCGCGCGCGCCAATGCGCTGCCCTATGGCCTCGCGGCTTATGTGTTCTCGCAAAACCCCGGCACCATATCCCGCGCCGGTGCGGCGCTGGACGCCGGCGTGGTCGGCGTGAACCACACCGCGGTGCATGAGGCGGAAACCCCGTTCGGCGGCGTGAACGAATCCGGCTATGGCGCGGAAAGCGGGATCGAGGGGCTGGACGCCTATCTGCGCACCAAGATGCTGACCGAAAAATTCCTGTGAGGACGGATATGAAAACGGATGTGGCCATCATCGGCGGCGGCGCCATCGGCGCGGCGGTTGCCTATTACCTGAAAACCATGGACCCGAGCGTGTCGGTCACGGTGATCGAACGCGACCCGACCTATGCCATCGCCTCCACCCCCCGCGCCTCGGGCGGGGTGCGGCGGCTGTTCTCGCTGCCCGAGAATATCGAACTGTCGAACTATTCGATCCCGTTCTTTGAAAACTTCGCCGAAACCATGGCGGTGAACGGCGCCCGCGCCGAGATCGGCTTCAGGAAGGGCGGCTATATCTTCATCGTGCCGCCTTCGGCGATGGACATGCTGAAGGCCAATTACGACACCGAATTGTCGATGGGCTGCAACGTGGTCTGGCTGACGCCGGACGAGATCAAGCACAAGTTCCCCTCGATGTATGTGGGCGATCTGGGCGCGGCGGTGCATTCGCCCAACGATGGCTGGCTCGACCCGCATTCGGTGCTGATGGGCTTCCGCAAGAAGGCGCAATCGCTGGGCGCCGGGTTCATCGCCGAGGATGTGACCGGCATGGAACGGCAGGGCGCACGGGTCACCGCCGCGCTGACCGCCAGTGGCCAGCGGATCGAGGCCGGGCATTTCGTCAACGCCGCCGGCGCCTGGGCCAAGGAAATCTGCGCCATGCTGGGGTTCTACGCCCCCATCGAACCGCTCCGCCGCTTCGAGCATTACTTCGAATGCGAGGAGGAGATCGAGCCGCTGCCCTATCTGAAAGACCCCGAACGGCTGGCCTTCCGCCCCGAGGGCAAGGGCTATTCCGGCGGCGTGCCGACGCTGGCCGAACCGCGCGCCTACAATATGGAACCCGATCACGACTATTTCGAAAACGTGGTCTGGCCGGCGCTGGCGCAT
>JBDHSR010000447.1:0-3013 GCA_039808305.1 Gemmobacter sp.
GACCCGCGATGCCCGAGGTGGTGAACCTCAACCGCTTCCGCAAGGCGAAGGCGCGGGCCGAAGCCCGCGCCGATGCCGATGCCAATGCGGCGAAATTCGGCCGCACCAAGGCGCAGAAGGCGCGCGAGGCGGCGGAGGCCGCCCGCGCCCGGGCCGAACTCGACGGCAAGCGGCGCGAGACGGATCAGGAGTGACCACCGGCTCCGCTCCGCAGGAACGCGAGGGGGGCCACGACCCCGCCCCGAGCCCCGGCCGCCGGATCGTCTTGGCCTACGCCGCGATGCGGCGGATGCGGATCGGCTGGCCGGGCGCCGCCGCTTCCTGCGGAGGATGTGCCGGCGCGGCCCCGTCCCGTCGGGAAGGCGGGGCCGCCCATGATCTTCTGCAATCGCGACCCCGCCCGGCTCTTGTCCCGACGGGCGGTTCCCGGCAGGTTTCCAAGAAGAAAGCCGCAAACCTTTCCGATAGGATTTGCCGAGAGGTTCCCCCATGTCCGGCCGACCCGAGAAACATTCCCTCACCCTGCGCGGCCACCGCACCAGCGTCTCTCTGGAAGAGGCGTTCTGGCAGGGCTTCCGGGAGCTTGCCGCATATCGCGGCATGGGGCTGAACGAACTGGCGGTCGAGATCGACGAGGCCCGGCAGGGCGATACCGGGCTGGCCAGCGCGATCCGTCTGGCGGTGCTGCGGCATTACCGGGACAAGTGAGGGGGCTTTCCGCCCCCTCTTGAGCCTGCGGCTCAATTCACCCCCGAGGATATTTAGAGACAGAAAATGAACAAGGGCACGCCTCCTGCCATTTTCTGTCTCTAAATATCCTCGGGGGGAGGCCCGCAGGGCCGTGGGGGGCGGAAAGCCCCCCTCGCGGGTGCCGTCAGAGCCCCGGCAGGCCCATGGCGCGCAAGGCGGCCAGCGCGGGTTCGGCATCCTCGCAGGATTTCAGCCGGATCGAGATCGCGGAGGCGTAGCCGAAGCGGCCGGTCTTGCCGGGGCGGAGCAGGAGGGCGAGGCTGTCGGGCGCGAGTCGGGCGGTCTCGATCGCGTCCTCGGCGCCGAAATCGGGGTCGTTCACCTCGAACCGGACCGGGCCGCCGGCGAGCGGCTGGCGGAACAGCGCGTAGGCTTCGTCGCGCGCGTCGACGAAGCCGACATAGCGCAGCCCGTCCTCCTCGGTCACCGTGGCATAGGCGGCGCGGATCACCAGCTCTGTCATCTCAATACCATTTCGCGACGGGCGGCAGGCTCATCAGCACCGCGTCGGCATTGTGGCCGGTCTCCAGCCCGAATTTCGTGCCGCGGTCGTAGACGAGGTTGTATTCGGCATAGAGGCCGCGATGGCGGAGCTGGGTCTCGCGGTCCTCCTCCGAGGCCGGGGTGCCGAGGCGGCGCTCGGTCACCGGCAGGAAGGCGGGCAGGAAGGCGCGGCCCACGCTTCGGGTGAAGGCGAAGTCGGCCTCCCAGTCGCCGCTGTTCAGGTCGTCGTAGAAGATGCCGCCGACGCCGCGCGCGCGGCCGCGATGCGGGATGAAGAAATAGTCGTCGGCCCAGGCCTTGAAGCGGGGGTAAAAGGCCGGGTCATGCGCGTCGCAGGCGGCTTGCAGCGTAGCGTGGAAGGCGGCGGTATCCTCGGCATATTCGATGCAGGGGTTGAGGTCGGCGCCGCCGCCGAACCACCAGGCGCCCGGCGTCCAGAACATCCGGGTGTTCATATGGACCGCCGGGGTATGCGGGTTCTGCATATGGGCGACGAGGCTGATGCCGCTGGCCCAGAAGCGCGGGTCGCGCTCCATTCCCGGCACGCCGCGCGCGGCCATCGCCTGCCGCGCCTTCTCGCCCAGCGTGCCGTGGACGGTGGAGACATTGACCCCCACCTTCTCGAACACCGCGCCGCCGCGCAGGACGCTCATCAGCCCGCCGCCGCCCTCGGGCCGCGTGGTGGGCGTCACCTCGAAGCGCCCGGCATCCGCGCCGCCGAAGCGGCTCTCCAGCGCCTCGAAGGCGGCGACGATCTCGTCGCGCAGGCTGCGGAACCATTCCGCCGCTTGCGACTTGCGGGTTTCGAACGGGTCGGTCATCCTGTCATCCTCCGCCGGTTTATGCCGACCTCCTAGCAACTTCCGCCAGCCGCCGCCAGAATGGCCTGCGATCCCGTGTCGGACCAAACTACCCGGAGAGACCCGATGAAACGCCTGATCCTTCTGCTGCCCTTCCTCGCCGCCTGCGGCACGCCGCAGGAGCAATGTATCCGCCAGGTCACCCGCGACCAGCGCGTGGTGGAACGGCTGATCGCCGAATCGGAAGAGACGCTGCGCCGCGGCTACGCCATCGAGACCTACGAGACCACGGTCACCCGCTGGGTGCCCTGCGGGGGCGGCGGGGTCGGGCCGAAGGGCAAGCCGCTGCCGCCGCGCATGTGCCTCGACGATTACGACGTGACGCGCAGCCGCCCGAAATCGGTGGATCTCGCCGCCGAGGCGGTGAAGCTGGAGCAGCTGAAGGCCAAGCGCGCGGCGCTGGCCAAGGCGAGCGCCGGCTCGGTGGAGACGTGCCGGCGGCAATATCCGGAGTGAGCGGGGCGCGCCGACGGTGGCGATCGACCTGCGGCGTGGGGCGCTGCCGGTGGCAGCGGCGCTGGCCGGGCATGGCGTCATGGCGGGAAGCCCCCCGGATGGCTTGCCCGCTCGGGCGGGGGCCGGGCTGGTCGCGCGTTGCCGGGCTTGCCCGCAGCGGCGGCGGGCGTTAGCCTGACCGGACAGGCTCGGCCCGCGCCTCCCCCCTCCGACCGGGGAAGTATCTCACATACGGGGTGACGACGGTGATCGAACCATCTGTTCGGGCGCGCGCATAAGGAGGGATTGCGTTTCCGGCCCGGAATGGAGGTTCCGCCATGCGGCTTTCCGCACCCGTCCATCGTCTCAAGCGCCGCGCCAAGGCGCTGGCCCGCGCCGAGAACATCCCGCTCTACGCGGCGCAGGATCGCATCGCCCGCGAGGAGGGCTTCGCGGCCTGGAGC
>JBDHSR010000448.1:0-3001 GCA_039808305.1 Gemmobacter sp.
GTCATCCGTCGCGTTATCGCCGACTGGCTGGAGAGCATGAACAAGACGAAACACTGAAAAAGGCGAAACCGGCCGTCATCGGTCGCTTCGAGGGCAGAGATCATCATCAGACAGCGGCTCGACGCTGATCTCCCTGTTGTCAAAACGGTGGACGGGGCTGTTTCTGCGGTTCTGAATGTTGCGCCGGACCTTCGTCATGTCCCGGCCTTTCGCTTTCGGGCGCCGCTCCTTTGACAAAGTCGTGCCAAAGAGTTCCCGGGTTCCGTGTTCTCCACTTCGCCTCCGGCAGGATCTGCCGCAAGTTTTCGACGGTCTCCGCATGCGCCGGATCGTGCCCATAGGCGATGAACGTGGCCCTGCCCTTCGTCAGGGCCTGCAACTGATCGGCGGTCCGGGTGCCGAGGCCGTCGCCGACTGCGGCGATCAGCGGATAGGGTGCTGTCGCGGTGGCAGCATGGGCCAAGGCGGAACCGGCATCCGGCACGATGACCAGTGTTTCCGCATTCCTCGGTCCGAGTAGTCCGATCCCATCGCCGCCTTCCGCGCGGGCCGGATATACGGATGTGAAGGTCGGCAGCTCCAGCCCGTCGAAGCCGGTGATGCTGCCCGCCGGGTTGCGACGGGCGAGCAGCAGGGTTCCACCGGCGTCCAGCCGGATGTCGTCGGGGTGACGCCGGAGAAGATCGACCAGGTTTCGGGGCAGGGCGGGGATATCTGTGTGTCCGGCCAGCGTCCAGGCCTGCCGCATGTCGGTATGATCCGCGAAACGATGGTCGATCTTCTTGCCGGTGGCGTTCCTGCGAGGGTCGCGCAGGACATGGCGATACTGGCGCAGCGCCATGAGATCGGGGGCCTGCTCCTCCAGTTCCGGCGTGAGGTCGGATGTGGTGCGGGCAATGGTCGGCTTGGCGGTCCTCCATGCCATTCTCTCGTTCCGGTGGTTCTCGCGAAGGACGTGGCGCAGGGCCTGTGCGACCGGGGTTCGGCTTCCCGCCAGGATCGCCGAAAGATCGCGTGCTTCCGCGGCCTGGCGCGCGGCAAGATCCCGGCGGGCCGCCCGGTGTTTATCCCGTTTTTGCTTCCGCTTCTTGCGTTGCCCGATGATCGGGCCGAGCATCGAACCCAGCCGCGCGGCCAGCGGGCTGACCGTCGTCATGGTGCCGCCATGGGTATCCGAAGGTGGGATTCCGATCAGCGTGTCGGCATCGGACAGGAACCTTCCCAGCCGCATCACCATCCGCCGCAGGCTGTAGCCGGCGCCAAGGTGGCAGGCGGCCATGGCCCATCCGCCGGCCTTGCGGGCGATCCGCGCGCCGCTCCGGTGGATCACATAGTGCAGGCCATAGGGCCGGAGCGCGGCATGAACATCCGACCATCCCTCGCATCCGTCGAGTTTTTCGCGGATCTGGGCCAAGGTTTCTGCCGGCAGGGCATCGCGCAGTGCTGGAAGGCCGGTGCGGCGCTCGTGTCCCCGCACGGCACGGCCATCCGGGCGGATGCCCCGCGTTCGATCCATGCTCTTCCTCGCCCAATGTTCGGTCGGTTTCGGCAAAAGAAGCACATCGCCGTCGATGATCTCGCTGTCGAAACGGCCCCGATCCCGCGGCCAGCCCATCTCGAATTCGATCCGCCGACAGGCCCGCTCGAGCCGTGCGTAGTCATGGCTGAGGGACAACGAAGCTCCGGAGGTGGGATGCACACGGTTCAGCACGATATGCACGTGGGGGCTCGGGCGGTCGCGATGCACCGCAACGACATATTGGTGCTCATGACCGCCGAGTTCGTAGACGGCACGATGCGCGGATTCGATCATCTCCGCATCGGAGGGGCGTTCGGTGTCCGCCCAGGACAGCACGAAATGACACACCGGTGAGTGGAGGCGCGGGTTAAGTCCGGCTGTGGCCCGCATCTGGAATGCGGCGTCCGTCCAGTCCCCGGCGAGTCCTGCAAGATCGACCGCACAGGCCTTCGCGCAGACATAGCCGATCCGCGCCCCGAAATCCTGTGCCGCATTCGCGGACGGACAGTTAGCGATCATCTTCGCCAGCATGGTCCCCGCCGTTCATGATGTCGCGCTGCAAACCGGCGATCCGCGCGGCGATGCCGGAAAGATGCGCGATGACCTGATCTGTGCGGTCGGCACCAGCGAGGTGCTTCAGCGCCGAAAGTTCAGCGCCGATACGCCCGAGTTGTCCGACCAGGATACGCCGCTGCCACGGGCCGGGAGCGCTATCGCACCGGCAGCGGTCGAGAATCCAGGCGGCCAGGCTCGGAAAGCCCTCGCGCCGCGCCGCGTCCTCGAACCGGCGCTTCTCGCGCGGATCGAGGCGCAGACTGATCATTGCGTTCAGCTTGCGGCTCCCGGAACGGGGTGCGCCATCACCGGTCTGCGCCATGATGCAACCCTCAGCGCAGGTCGGGCGGGCAGAATTTATCGATCAGATACTCGTCCTCGTCCTGCTCCTTCGGGGCGCACTCGACCTCCTTGCGAACCTCGATGGCGGGACTGGCAAGCGGCACCATCGCCACCGCCGTTTTGCCGCTGACCGCGGGTTGCGATGCCTTCCGCACACCCGCCTTTTTCTTCGGCGCCGATTTGGCTTCAAGCTCGCGCAGATACCCCGCGATCGTCCCGGCGCTGAGCCGCAGACCCTCCTCGGCCAGCATCTCCGCGATATCCTGGACGCTATAGCCTTTCGCCAAGGTATCCCGGATGGCGGCTTCCATCAGCGCAAGGGCATCGCGGGCGGAATGCTGGGTTTTCGCCTTGGGCGGCAGGGCCGCAATCCTCGTCTGGAGCCTCTCCAACGCCTCGCTGCTGATTTTCGCGATGGGCTTCTTCATGTCGGTCCTCCTGAAAAATCTGACCGACTCCTTCAATATGCGCGTTTCCCGACAAAACAAAACAGACGGCCCGGTTCTCCGTAAGCGCTGTTCTGGCCCCACCTTCCTGCTGAATCCGTTAGCTGCGATTGCGCTTTCCGTGGAGATTTAGACGGGA
>JBDHSR010000449.1:0-2981 GCA_039808305.1 Gemmobacter sp.
GCCTATTACGACGCCTCGATGGGCCATAACGTGATCAGCCTGAGCGAGGAGGACGCGACGATCCTCTGGGTGACTTCTCTGGTGTGAAGGGGGCTGGCGTCGCGTTGGAGAAGGGCGCCGCCTTCGCGCGGTCTCTTCGGTTCGCCAGTCGGAATTTGACCAGCCGCCCGGCTCTTGCGGCGTTGCTGGAGGCTCCGGTGACGCGGCAGGGAAACGCTTCGTGATCCGCATCGCCCTTGATGGATAGCCCGAACCTGTATCGCTTCCACCCCACACCACAGAGGGCGGCGCCCGACCGCCGGGTGGGCGCTGCGTCGCTGGTGGTCTGCACTTTATGGCTCAATCCCGCCTAACCCCAATCATCGCGCTTGTGGCGACAAAGCGCCCGCCCGAAGGGGGCGGTCGGGCGCCGCCCGGCGGCACTGCGTGCCTTGTTCCGGGCGGGAGAAAGGCTCACACGGGAGCTGGTCCTGTGCGTGATGTATGGTCGGGCGCTGTCCGGCGGCGTTGCTTGCCTTGTTCCGGGCGGGTCTGCGGCATGGGTGTTGGCGGCTGCCCGGTTCGTTACCATCATCAGTGGGATCGAGGGCAAGATGCGGCCGTTGTTCCGCGCCGAAGGAAAACCCGCAGGGGGCAGGTTTCGGAGGAACGGCACCTGCTGCGCGCCCGCTCCCATCAGGAGTGACTCGTCGGAGGTTCTGCGCCGCCGGAGTGCGGATGTGGCGGAGCCTCCGCTTCTCCCGCCCGGGACAAGGCGCGCAGCGCCGCCGGGCAGCGCCCGACCGCCGCCCGCATATCGCCCACCTCCAACTGTGACGCGCTGTCGCGGCTGCGAGAGATTGTCGCAGGCCCCGGCGCTCTCTAAACCTGTGGGGCGGGCAGGGAGCCAGTTGCATGCGTTACGCGATTCTCACCGACATCCACGCCAATCGCGAGGGCTTCGCGGCGGTGCTCGACGATCTGGCGCGCCGGCATGTCGACCGGATCGTGCTGCTGGGCGATCTCGTGGGCTACGGCCCCGACCCGGAATGGTGCTGCGACAGGGCTATGGAACTGGTGGCGCAGGGCGCGCTCGCGGTGAAGGGCAACCATGACGCCGCCATCGCCGAGCCTGACGCCGCGATGAACATCACCGCCCGCCGGGCGATCGACTGGACGCGGCCGCGCCTGTCCGAGGCGCAGAAGGGCTTCCTCGCCGGCCTGCCGATGAACGCGCGCGAGGGCGACGCGCTGTTCGTCCATGCCAGCGCCAACGACCAGAAGGACTGGATCTACGTCACCTCGGCGCAGCGGGCGATGCCCTCGTTCCGGGTCAGCGACGCGCGGGCGATCTTCTGCGGCCATGTCCATGTGCCGCTGCTGGCCAGTTGCGACCTGCATGGCGTGGTGAAGGAGCAGCGCATCCCGATGGGCGCGCCGGTGCCCTTGATCCGCTCGCGCCGCTGGCTCGCCGTGGTGGGCTCCGCCGGCCAGCCGAGGGACGGCAAGCCGCTCGCAGGCTACGCGATCTACGACGCCACCATGAACGAGCTGACCTTCCTGCGCGTGCCCTACGACACCGCGGCGACGGTGGCCAAGATCGGTGCGGCGGGCCTGCCGCACAGCCTCGCCATGCGCATCCTCTCGGGAGCCTGAGCCATGAAGACCCGCCCGCATCCCGGCCTCGAGATCGACGGCTTCACCCTCGGCGACAAGCTGCACGAGGGCGGCTTCGCGACGATCTGGGAGGTCACCCATCCGCTCTACCGCACGCCGATGGTGATGAAGGTGCCGAAGATCCTCGACGGCTACGATGCGCCGACCATCGTGGGTTTCGAGGTGGAGCAGATGATCCTGCCGCGCCTGACCGGCCCGCATGTGCCGCGCCTCATGGCGCAGGGCGATTTCGCGGTGATGCCCTATATCGTGACCGAGCGCATCCCCGGCGAGTCTCTGCTGAAGCTGTTCGGCCGGGCGCCGCTGCCGGTCTCGGAGGTGATCGAGATCGCCGCGCGCATGGCCGACGCGCTGCACGACCTGCACAGCCAGCATGTCATCCATCTCGACCTGAAGCCGGAGAATTTCCTGCAACGCCCCTCGGGCGAGGTGGTGCTGATCGACTACGGGCTGTCGCGCCACGACCAGTTGCCGGACCTGCTGGCGGAAGAGTTCACCATCCCGATGGGCACCTTCCCCTATATCGCGCCGGAGCAGTATCTGGGGTCGCGCACCGATCCGAGAAGCGATCTCTTCGCGCTCGGCGCGATGATCTATCAGGCGGCGACCGGCCGGCTGCCCTTCGGCAAGCCGGAGAAGCTGAAGGGCGTGCGCAAGCGGCTCTGGCGCGATCCGGTGCCGCCGAAGGCGCTGGTGCCGGATCTGCCGGACTGGTTGCAGGAGATCATCCTGCGCGCGATGGAGGTGGACCCGGCGCAGCGCTACCAGACGGCGGCGCAGATGCGGTTCGACCTGACGCATCCGCAACAGGTGAAGCTGACCGAACGCGCCATGCGCGGCGCGCCCGACGGCTGGCGCAAGGCGCTGGCGCGGCGCTGGCGGATGCGTGGGGTGAAGTCCTTCGCCGCGCCAGCCTCCATCGAGGCGCAGATCGGCAAGGCGCCGATCCTGCTGGTGGCGGTGGACCTCTCGCCCGAGATGGAGGATCTGGCGGGGCAGTTGCGGCTCAATGTGCAGCGGATGCTGGTGACCGAGCCCGATACCCGCGTGGCCTGCGTCAATGTCATCAAGACCAACCGCATCGGCATCGACCAGGCGACCGACGACGCGGGCAACCATATCCATGTCGCGC
Organism: Gemmobacter sp.; assembly: GCA_039808305.1. Classification (GTDB taxonomy): domain Bacteria; phylum Pseudomonadota; class Alphaproteobacteria; order Rhodobacterales; family Rhodobacteraceae; genus Gemmobacter. The sequence continues at coordinate 2,789 of JBDHSR010000449.1, forward strand.
GGCTGGTGGGCCTCAGGCACTGGGCGGAGGCGATCGAGCTGGGGGAAGAGCGGCTGACCTGTTCCATCCTCGAAAACCCCGATCCGGCGGCGGCGATCATCGACTATGCGCGGCACAACAATGTCGACCATATCCTGATGGGCGCGCGGGCCAGTTCCTCGACGCGGCGCTATCTCGGCTCGGTCTCCAGCCA
>JBDHSR010000450.1:0-2956 GCA_039808305.1 Gemmobacter sp.
TCCGCGCCCGCCGAACCTGCGGCGCCGACCGAGCCGCTGCTCGACAGCCCGCCCGCCGACCTGCCCGAACCCGGCGATACCGCCCCGGCGGCGGCGCCCCGGCCGGAACCCGGCCTCGCCGGCGCGGTCGAGGGCGTGACCACCGACCGGCTGCCCAGCATCGAGATCGCGCCTCCGGTCGATCCGGCGGCCGAGGCCGAGCCGGTGCTGGCCGAGGATCCGCGCCCGCTCGCCCGTTTCGCCGCCGCCTTCGACAATCCGGAGGGCAAGCCGCTCTTCGCCATCGTGCTGGCGGACGACGGAAGGGCGGCGATCGACCGCGCGGCGCTGGCGGCGCTGCCGCTGCCGGTGACCATCGCGCTCGACCCGACCGCGCCGGAGGCCGCGCGCCTCGCCGCCGATTACCGCCGCGCCGGCAAGGAGGTGGCGATGCTCGCCACCGGCATCCCGGCGGGCGCGAAACCCGCCGATCTGGAGGTCGCCTTCGCCGCCCATGCCGCGGCCCTGCCCGAGGCGGTGGCGGTGGTCGACCTGCCCGATGGCGGCTTCCAGGCCGATCGCGGCCTCGCCGCCGCGTTGGTGCCGCTGATCAAGGCGCAGGGGCGCGGCCTCGTCACTTTCGACCGCGGGCTCAATGCCGGCGATCAGGTCGCCCGGCGCGAGGCGGTTCCCGCCGCGCTGGTCTTCCGGCAGATCGACGCCGGGGGCGAAAGCGTGCCGGTGATGCGCCGCTATCTCGACCGCGCGGCGTTCAAGGCCGCGCAGGACGGCCGCGTCGCCGTCTATGGCACGGCCAGCCCGGAGGTGATCGCCGCGCTGCTGGAATGGTCGGTCGAGGGCCGCGCCGGCTCGGTCGCGCTCGCCCCGCTGACCGCGCTGCTGTCGGTGCCGGAGTAAGGGGGCTTTCCGCCCCCTCTTGGCCTGCGGCCAATTCACCCCCGAGGATATTTTCAGACAGAAAATGGACGGGCGCGGGTCTGGTCTCGACGAGGGGAGCGGGTCCTATCCGCGATGCCACCCCGGCGAAGGGCCACGAGAGGAAACGGCGCGTGCGCGCGTCGCGGGCGGGCCGCCTTCATTTTCTGTCTGAAAATATCCTCGGGGGGAGTCGCGCGGAACGCGCGGCGGGGGGCGGACAGCCCCCCTTCCGCAGGTTCAGCCATTGCCCCGCCGGGTGAACAGGCCGGCATCCTCGGCGGCGCGGCGCAGCGCGCGGGACTTGTTCACGGTCTCCTGATATTCCGCCTCGGGGTCGCTGTCATAGACCACGCCGCCGCCGGCCTGGATATGGAGCTTCTCGTCCTTCAGCACCGCCGTGCGCAGCGCGATGCAGAAATCCATCTCGCCATTGGCGGCGAAATAGCCGACGCCGCCGCCATAGACGCCGCGCTTCTCCGGCTCCAGCTCGTCGATGATCTGCATCGCCCGCACCTTGGGCGCGCCCGAGACGGTGCCGGCGGGCAGGCCGGCGAGCAGGGCCGACAGCGCGTCCTGTCCCTCGGCGATCTCGCCCACCACGTTCGACACGATGTGCATGACATGGCTGTAGCGTTCGATGATGAACTTCTCGGTCGGGCGCACCGTGCCGATCTTCGCCACCCGGCCGACATCGTTGCGGCCGAGATCGAGCAGCATCAGGTGTTCGGCCAACTCCTTCTGGTCGGCCAGCAGGTCGGCCTCCAGCGCCTTGTCCTCCTCGGGGGTGGCGCCGCGCTTGCGGGTGCCGGCGATGGGGCGGACGGTCACCTCGCCCTCGCGCAGCCGCACCAGGATCTCGGGGCTGGCGCCGACGACCTGGAAGCCGCCGAAATTGAAGAAGAACATGAAGGGCGACGGGTTGGTGCGCCGGAGCGAGCGGTAGAAGGCGAAGGGCGGCAGCTCGAAGCTCTGGGTCCAGCGCTGCGAGGGCACGACCTGGAAGATATCGCCGGCGCGGATATAGTCCTTCGCCCGTTCGACCGCCGCCTTGTAGCCCTCATGCGTGAAGTTGGAGACCGGCGCGCCGACCTGGGCCGCCTCGCCCAGATCGCGCTGCGCCGCCGGCGCCCGGTCGAGGTCGCGCAGCGCGTCCATCACCCGCTCCGCCGCCTGCGCATAGGCCGCGCGTGCGGACAGGCCCGATCCGGTCCAGGCCGGGGCGACCAGCGTCACCTCGCCCTTCACCCCGTCGAGCACGGCGATGACCGAGGGCCGCATCAGCACCGCGTCGGGCAGGCCGAGCGGATCGGGATTCACATCCGGCAGATGCTCGACCAGCCGGATCATGTCATAGCCGAGATAGCCGAACAGGCCGGCGGCGATGGCGGGCATCCCCTCCGGCATCTCCACCCGGCATTCCGCCAGAAGCGCGCGCAGCGTGGCGAGCGGGTGGCCGTCGAGCGGCTGGAACGCCGCCTTGTCGAAGCGCGCCTCGCGGTTGATCTCCGACGCCTCGCCCCGGCAGCGCCAGATCAGGTCGGGCTTCATGCCGACGACCGAGTAGCGGCCGCGCACCTCGCCCCCCGTCACGCTTTCCAGCATGAAGGTATCGGCCCGCGCATCGGCCAGTTTCAGCATCAGGCTGACCGGCGTGTCGAGATCGGCGGCGAGCCGGGCATGGACGAGCTGGTTCTTGCCCGCGGCCCAGCCGCGCTCGAACTCCTCGAAGGTGGGGGTCAGGATCATCGCGGCCTCAGCGCAACTGGGCATGGACGGCGTCGATCGCCGCCTGATCGAGCGTGATGCCGGCCTGCGCCGCCATGGCGGCGGAGAACAGCGTCAGCGCGTCCTGCGCCAGCGCCTGTTCGGCCTGCGCCCCGATGGCCTGTTGCAGCGCCGCCGCGTCCGTATCCGCGCCATCGGCGGCCGTCACATGGTCGAGCCGGACGAGGCCGACGAAATCGCCGCTCTCGATCATCTTCAACTCGCCGGGTTCCATGCGGAACACCTCGGGCAGCAGGGTTTCGGGCGTGCCCTC
>JBDHSR010000451.1:0-2947 GCA_039808305.1 Gemmobacter sp.
TCATCGGCGGCATCCTCGCCATGCTGATCCGGGCGCAGCTTGCCTCGCCCCGCTCGGCCTTCATGGAACCGGAGGTCTACAACCAGATCTTCACCATGCACGGCACGGTGATGATGTTCCTCTTCGCCATCCCCTTCTTCGAGGCGCTGTCGATCCTGATCCTGCCGGGGATGCTGGGCACCCGCGACCTGGCCTTCCCGCGGCTGGGCGCCTACGGGCTGTGGGTCTATATCTTCGGCGGCCTCGCGGTGATCGTCGCCATGCTGATGGGGCTTTCCCCCGATGGCGGCTGGTTCATGTATCCGCCGCTGTCCTCGGCGGCCTTCTCGCCCGGCATCGGCGCCGATGTCTGGCTTCTGGGCATCACCTCGATCGAGGTCTCCGCCATCGCCGCCGCCTGCGAGGTGGTCGTCACCGTGCTGCGCTATCGCGCGGCCGGCATGTCGCTCTCGCGGATGCCGATCTTCGCCTGGGTCATGCTGGTGGTGGCGGTGATGATCCTGACCGCCTTCCCGCCGATGATCCTCGGCTCGGTGCTCCTGGAGATCGAGCGGGCGCTGGACTGGCCGTTCTATCAGGTCGAGAACGGCGGCGACCCGCTGCTCTGGCAGCACCTGTTCTGGCTGTTCGGCCACCCGGAGGTCTACATCATCTTCCTGCCCGCCGCCGGGATGATCGCAACCATCCTGCCGGTCATGGCGCGGACGCAGTTGATGGGCTACGGCTGGACCGTCGCCGCTGTGGTGTCGCTGGCGGTGCTGAGCTTCGGGCTCTGGGTCCACCACATGTTCGCCACCGGCATCCCGCAGCTGAGCCTCGCCTTCTTCTCGGCGGCCTCGACGCTGGTCGCGGTGCCGACGGCGGTGATGGTCTTCTGCTGGATCGGCACGCTCTGGCAGGGCCGCCCGGTGATGCGCCTGCCGATGCTCTGGATCATGGGCTTCTTCGCCACCTTCGTGATCGGCGGGCTGACCGGGGTGATGCTGGCCATCGTCCCCTTCGACTGGCAGGCTCACGACACCCATTTCGTCGTGGCCCATCTGCATTACGTGCTGATCGGCGGCTATGTCTTCCCGATGGTCGCTGCGGTCTACTATTACCTGCCGGTGATGACCGGCCGCACCCGGTTCTTCCGGCTGGGCGAGATCGCCTTCTGGATCACCGTGCCCGCCTTCCACCTGACCTTCCTCGCCATGCATTGGGCCGGGCTGCTGGGCCAGCGCCGCCGCACCTGGACCTATGACGCGGGCGAGGGGTGGGAGGCGATCAACCTCGCCGCCTCGGTGGGCGCCTTCGCTATGGCGATCGGCTTCGCGCTGGTGATCCTGGATGTCGCGATCAACAGCGCGGTGGCGGTGCGCGGCCGCCGCAACCCCTGGGGTGCGGGCACGCTGGAATGGGCCACGCTGCTGCCCAGCCCGATCTATGGCTTCGCCTCCATCCCCATCGTTGGCGGACGCTATCCCCTGACCGAGGACCCCGCCCTGCCCCACCGCATCGCGCGCGGCGAGGGCTATCTGGGCGATCCCGCGCGCGGTCGGCGCGAGACGCTGATCGTCTCCACCGCCTCGGGCGAACCGATGCAGGTGGCCATCCTGCCCGGCAATTCCCGCCTGCCGTTCCTGTTGGCGGTGGTCACCAGCACCGCGTTCCTTGCCCCTCTGGTCGGGGCCTATGCCCTTTCCGCCTTGGCGCTGGCCGGGGTGGTCATCGTCGCGCTGGTCTGGGCCTGGAGCCTCGGGCGGCAGGCGGATGAAGGCCCCCTAGACGCCGGCCACGGCCTGCGGCTGCCGAGTTCCTGGGAGGTGCCCGACCCGCCCGGATGGTGGGGGTCGCTGGCGCTGCTGCTGGCGGACGGGGTGCATTTCGGATCGCTCCTCTTCGGCTATGCCTTCCTGTGGACCATCGCCCCGAACTGGCCGCCGCCCTCCTGGATCGAGCCTGGACTCGCCGGACCGGCGCTGGCGCTGGCCGGCATCGGCGGCCTGCTTGCCGGCCCCCGACTGACGGTCCGGTCCATCCTGCGCGGGCATAGCCCCGTTGTCGGGCTGGTTCTGGCCATGCTCGGCGCCGGAGCGTTGGTCTGGGCGGCGGCCTCGGTCTGGCTGGCACGGCCCGATCCGGCCGGCCATGCCTATGACGCGACGCTGTGGCTGCTGGCGGGGCATGTCATCCTGCACGCCGTCCTCGTGCTGATCATGCTGGGGTTCCTCTCGGCCCGCGTGAGGGCCGGTTACGCCTCGCCCCGGCGGATCGGGGAAGCGCGGATCGTCCAGCTCTGGGCGGATTTCACCGCGCTGACCGGCACCATGGCGCTGGCGGCGGTCTGGGCCCCGGGGGCCGTCGCATGACCGAGACGCTTCGCATGGCCCTGCCGCTGACCCTGTGGCTGATCTCGTTCAGCGCGCTTTACGGCCTGCACGGCCTGGTCTGCGCGGCGGAATGGACCCTCGCGCCGGGTCCTGTCGGCATCGGCTGGGGCCGGCTTGCGCTGCTGGCCGGCGCGGCGCTGGCGATCCTCGCACAACTGGCGGTGCTGGTGGCTCTCGGCTGGACCCGCCTCGGCCCCGCGCCGGGCTTCATGCGCCGCGCCACCCTGACGCTGGCCGTCGCCGCGCTGATCGCCGCGATCTGGACATCGCTGCCCGCCGCAGTTCTCCCAGTCTGCGTGTAGACAGCCAAACTCACCGCAAGGGGAGCATCGAGCACAAGGGGGGAGCCACCGCAACCTATCCGAGTTCAGTTGCAGGATCTGACAGTCACCCGCCCCCACCCTCATCGAACAGGCGCAGGAAAATGACGTCACGGGCCTTGCTTGGAAACCTTGGCATCAGCGCAAGATACAGACAATCGGGCCGGCTCCGGCCGCCGGCCCGGTCAAGACCACGGACAGACGGAAGATGCGGAAGCGTCCGGCCGGCGTATGGCCCACCTCTGCCCCCTGTTC
>JBDHSR010000452.1:0-2939 GCA_039808305.1 Gemmobacter sp.
TCCGCCGCCTTGAAGCGGTGGGTGATGACGCGCCTTATGTCCAGACCGTTCTCCAGCATGGCGATCATCTTGTACCAGGTCTCGAAGATTTCCCGCCCGTAAACCCCCTTGATGGTGATCGCCTTGAAGACGATGCGGCTCCAGTCCACCGGGCTTTTCCCCGGCGGGATGCCCAGCATGGCGATGCGCCCGCCCATCACCAGCGCCTCGACCATCTGATCGAGCGCTTGCTGGTTGCCGCTCATCTCCATGCCGACATCGAAGCCCTGCGTCATCTTCAGCCGGGCCTGCACCGCCTTCAGATCCTCCTGCGCCACGTTGACCGGCACCACATCGGCCACCTGCGCCGCGAGATCGAGCCGCGCCGGGTTCACATCGGTGATCACCACATGCCGCGCGCCGACATGGCGCGCCACCGCCGCCGCCATGATGCCGATCGGGCCGGCGCCGGTGATCAGCACATCCTCGCCCACCAGATCGAAGGAAAGCGCGGTATGGACGGCATTGCCCAGCGGATCGAGGATCGCCCCGATCTCGTCGTCGATGGCGTCGGGCAGGGGCACCACGTTGAAGGCCGGCAGCCGCAGATATTGCGCGAAGGCCCCCGGCTCGTTCACCCCGATCCCCCGCGTCTCGGGGTCGAGATGGAACTTGCCGGCGCGCGATTGCCGCGAATGCCGCCCGATCAGATGCCCCTCGCCCGAACAGCGCTGGCCGAGCGTAAGATCGGTGACGTTGCGGCCCAACTCCACGATCTCGCCCGCGAATTCATGGCCGGTGATCAGGCCCAGCGGCACGGTGCGCGCCGCCCAGTCGTCCCAGTTCCAGATATGGATGTCGGTGCCGCAGATCCCGGTCTTGCGGATGCGGATCAGCACGTCGTCCGGCCCGATCTCCGGCACCGGCCGGCTTTCCTGCCAGAGCCCGGCCTCGGGCTTCGCCTTCACCAGAGCCTTCATCTGATTGGTCATGCCAGCGCCCCCACCGCCTTGCCCGCGCCCCGGAAGGCGTCGAGCGCGAAATCCAGATCCTCCCGCGTGAGACGCGCGTTCATCTGGGTGCGGATGCGCGCCTGCCCCTTCGGCACAACAGGGAAGAAGAACCCGGCGACATGCACGCCGCGCTCGTAAAGCTCCGCCGCCATGCGCTGCGCCAGCACCGCCTCGCCCAGCATGACCGGCACGATGGGATGCTCGCCGGGCAGCAGTTCGAACCCGGCATCCTCCAGCCCGGCCCGCCAGTAGCGCGCGTTCTCCGCCAGCCGCGCCCGCAGGTCGTCCGCCGTCTCGACGATCTCCAGCGCCGCCAGCGCCGCCCCCACCACGGCGGGCGGCAGCGCGTTGGAGAAGAGATAGGGCCGCGCCCGCTGCCGCAGCAGATCGACCACCGGCTGCGGCCCGGCGACATAGCCGCCGAGCGCCCCGCCCAGAGCCTTGCCGAGCGTCCCGGTCAGGATCTCGACCGGCACCCCGGCATGGGCCGGCGTGCCCCGCCCCTGCGGCCCGATGAAGCCGGTGGCGTGGCAGTCGTCCACCATCACCATCGCGCCGTAACGGTCGGCCAGCGCGCGGATCTCGGCCAGTTTCGCCAGATAGCCATCCATCGAGAACACGCCGTCGGTGGCGATCAGGATGAAGCGCGCGCCATCCGTCCGCGCCTGTTGCAGCCGCTCCTCCAGATCCGCCATGTCGGAATTGGCGTAGCGGTAGCGCCGCGCCTTGCTCAGCCTTATGCCGTCGATGATCGAGGCATGGTTGAGGCTGTCGGAGATCACCGCGTCCTCCGGCCCGAGCAGCGGCTCGAACAGCCCGCCATTGGCGTCGAAACAGGCGGCGAAGAGGATGGAATCCTCCATCCCGAGGAATTCCGCGATCCGCCGCTCCAGCACCCGGTGCAGGTCCTGCGTGCCGCAGATGAAGCGCACCGAGGCCATGCCGTAGCCGTGCCCCTCCATCGCCGCGCGCGCCGCCGCGACCAGCCGGGGGTCGTCGGCCAGCCCGAGATAGTTGTTGGCGCAGAGGTTCAGGAGGCGCCGCCCCCCGACCTCGACATGCGCGCCCTGCGGCCCGGTGATCAGCCGCTCGCGCTTCGTCAGCCCCTCGGCCTCGATCCCCGCCAGCACCTCGCCGAGATGCGCCAGAAACGCCGCCTGCCCTGATTCCGCCATACCAACCCTCCATCCGTCATAACGGAAAAATGCCATAAGACCGGAAATCCGTCAATATGACGGAATCATATCCGTCAAACCGGATGCCCGCCTCCTGGCCCAAACCTGGGGGACGGCGATCCGCCATCGGTCCGAGCCCGACCGACGACGGGGGGCCCGGCCGCCTCAGCTATCCTGCACGATCAGCAGCGCCCGCCCGGCGCCCTCCGCCCTGATCGCATGCGCCCGGTCGGCGGCGTAGCGCGCGGTATCGCCCGGCCCCAGCTCCTCCGCCGCCTCGCCGCTTTCCACCCTCAGCCGGCCGTCGATCACCGTCAGATGCTCGCGGCAGCCCGGCCCGTGCGGGTCCGAGACCAGCGCGCCGCCGGGCTCGAACAGCAATTCGTAGACCTCGTGCTCGCCCACCGCCTCGGGGGGCGAGAGGATGCGGATGCGCACCCCGGCGCCGCGCCCGGCGATCACCGGCGCGGCACCGGCGCGGATCACCTCGATCCCGCCCGCCGGGCGGCCCTCCAGCAGGCCCGCGAAATCGACCTGCAAGGCCTGGGTCAGGTTCCAGAGCGTCGCCACGGTGGGCGAGCTTTCGCCGCGCTCGATCTGGCTGACCATGGAGCGGCTGACGCCCGAGAGCTTCGCCACCGCGTCGAGGCTCAGCCCGCGCGCCTTGCGCGCCTCGCGCAGGCTCGCCGCCAGCCGGTCATGGATTTCGGATCGCATCGACATGCGCCATTGTTCCGCCGCGCCGCGCGCCCTTGCAACCGGTATTTTCGGG
>JBDHSR010000453.1:0-2923 GCA_039808305.1 Gemmobacter sp.
CTACAGCGGCGGCGCGGTGATCGGGCCGGTGGGGGCGCCATCGCCGGTCAGGTAGTCGCGCACGAACTCGCTGATCTCGGCGGCGTCGCGGGCGAACAGCCCGCATTCCCGCAGCGCCTGCGAGCGGCGCACGCTGCGCCCGACATATTCGAGGCAAATCCGGGTGGCGATCGGCTCGTGGCTGCTCAGCGCCGAAACCCCCATCGTCAGCCCCACCAGCCGCGACACGCGGTTGCTGTAGTTCAGATAAAGCACGGTATGGGTCAGCTCGCTGCTGGTGATCGTCTCGAAATCCAGCAGGTGCAGCCGGTCGCCCACCGGCATCAGCAGCCCGTCATACTTGAACACCTCCGGCGGGCCGGAGACGACCCGCGCGCTCTTCAGCCGCTCGATCCGGCGGTAGAAGGTGTAGCTCTGCCAGCCGTAGATATAGACCAGCGAGCGCAGCAGCTTGCCGGGCCGGGTATAGGAATAGCGGTATTCGTAGTAATAGCCGTGCAGCCGCCGCACCTCGGCCGGCGAGGACACCGCCTGCGAGAGCATGTCGCGCAGCCGGGGCGGCACCGGCAGGTCCTCCAGCGCCGCGTTCGGCCGCAGCCGGATGATGTCGCGGAACTGTTCGGGCGGCATCAGCACCTCGAACTCGTCGACCCCGAGGAAGTCGCAGATCCGCCGCATGGTGCTGCGCGCCGGGAAGGAACTGCCGGCGAGGTATTTCACGAATTGCTGCCGGTTGATCCCCAGCTTGCGGCAGACATGCGAGACCGAGGGGTAATAGCTGGTCGCCAGTTTCAGATTGGCCGAGAGGTTCCGGGCGGCCTGATCGTCCTGCATCGGAGTGACCCCTGTCTAGCTGCAACACGCGTCATCCAGACTGGACTATTTCATTGAGACGCGGAAGGGCCGTTGCGATGCTTGGGCAAGGAAAAACACCGGATGCCGCGAAACGGCACCTCATCCAACGGAGGGAACCATGAGATCATTCCGAACCCTGGTCGCGGCGGCGGCCCTGCTGGCGGGCGGCCCCGCCTTCGCCGAGGACCCGATCCGCATCGGCGGCATCGCGCCGCTGTCGCCCCCCGGCGGGGTGCAGACCGGCCAGTCGCTGCGCGACGGCATGACGCTGGCGGTGGAGGAGCTGAACGCCAATGGCGGGCTTCTGGGCCGGCCGGTCGAGCTGGTGGTCGAGGACAGCGCCGGCACCCCCGAAAAGGGCATCGCGGCCTTCGAGCGGCTGGCCTCGAAAGAGGGCGTGGTCGCCGTGCAGGGCGAGGCGCATTCCGCCGTCTGCAACGCGGTGGTGCCGGTGGCCGAGAAATACAACCTGCCCTTCGTGGCCGGCGAATGCTGGTCGGACGAGGTGACCGCCGCCGGCAAGCCGCAGGTCTTCCGGCTGACCGTCGCCAATTCGCTGGTCTATTCGGTGGCCGCCGACTGGGTGAAGGAGGCCGGGTTCAAGAACGTGGCGGTGATCGCCGAGAACTCCGACTGGGGCTTCGGCGTCATCGACGTGTTCACGAAGAACCTTCAGGACAGCGGCGCCACCGTGACCTCGTTCACCGGCGAGAACACCACCACCGACTTCACGCCGCAACTGCTGGAGCTGCGGCGGGCCGATCCGAAGCCCGACCTGATCGTGGCGGGGTTCACCGGCTCGGCGCTGCTTCTGCTGCTGAAACAGGCGGCCGATCTGGGCCTCGCGCCCTCGGCCGATACCGCGATCTTCTCGGCCGGGTCGGACGCGCTGGAGCCGGAATTCTGGACGGTGATGGGCGATCAGGGCGTGCATGTCATCGCCAACCCCGCCGGGCTGCCCGGCCGGCCGGACACCGAAAAGGCCCGCAACTTCAACACCGCCTATGAAGGCCGGTTCGGCCGCCCCGCCAATGCCGTCTCGATGGAGGGATATGACGGCGTGATGGTCGTGGCCGAGGCGATCCGCGCGAAGAACTCGACCGATCCGAACGAGATCATGGCGGGCCTGCGCGAATTGAACTGGGAAGGCCCGCGCGGCGTCATCAGCTTCTCGGCCGAGACCGACCCGGCCTGGAAGTTCCAGCAATGGCTGGAGGTGCCGATCTACGTCATCCAGTATACCGAGCCCAACCAGTCGCCCACCGACGCCGCCGTGCTCTGGCCCAAGGCCGAACGCACCGTCGAGGAGCTGGTTCTCAGGCCCTGACCGCCTTCCCCCTCCCCCTTGCCGGGGGAGGGGCCTTCCCCGCCGCACCGCAACAAGGCCCGCCATGCGCATCACCTGTCTGAACGGCGACTTCCTGCCGGAAACCGAAGCCCGCGTCTCGATCTTCGACCGCGGTTTCCTGATGGCCGATGCGGTCTATGAGGTGACGGCGGTGCTCGACGGCCGGCTGGTGGATTTCGCCGGCCATATCGCGCGGCTCGACCGCTCGCTGCGCGAGCTCGGCATCCGCAATCCGCATCGCCCGGAGGACTGGCTGGCGCTGCATCGCGAACTGGTCGCGCGCAACGCCCTGACCGAGGGGCTGGTCTATCTGCAAGTGACGCGCGGCAATCCCGGCGACCGCGATTTCGCCTTTCCCGACCCGGACCTGCCGCCGACGGTGGTGCTGTTCACCCAGGCGAAGCCGGCGCTCGCCGCCAATCCGCAGGCGGCGACCGGGCTGAAGGTGATCTCGCTGCCCGACATCCGCTGGGGGCGGCGCGACATCAAGACGGTGCAACTGCTCTGGTCGTCGATGGCCAAGATGGCGGCGAAGAAGGCCGGCGTCGACGAGGCCTGGTTCGTCGAGGACGGGCTGGTGACCGAGGGCACCTCGAGCAACGTCTTTCTGGTGACCGGCCGGCGCATCGTCTCGCGCCCGCTGTCGGACAGGATCCTGCACGGCATCACCCGCGCGGCGGTGATGCGCTTCGCCGCCGAGGCGGGATACGAGATCGAGGA
>JBDHSR010000454.1:0-2909 GCA_039808305.1 Gemmobacter sp.
TGCCCAGATAGCTCAGTTGGTAGAGCAGCGGATTGAAAATCCGCGTGTCGCTGGTTCGATTCCGGCTCTGGGCACCAAAATTTCCTGAAAATACAAGCAATTTCAATAAGATGCGCGACTTTCGACTCTCGCAATCCACCTTTCCGTCCACCCTTCGGCACGTGCTTGATCCCGCATCAGTGGAACCGTTCAACTGCTGAGTACGCTTCTCGGCACCGCATGGCTTCGTCTTTCAGGGTTCGATGGTGATCACAGCGCGATGCCATAAGCCGCTATCCGCCCCTCATATCCGTGTTGCGGCGTGTCAGCTTTGTCGGAATGGGGTGTCAGCTTTGGCGCGAAAATTTTTCCGAGACTGAAATCCTGACGGCGGGCTGACCGGGGCGGGCAGCGCTCTGCCGCCCCGGTCATCTCTCGCATCATGCGCTCTGAAGCGGCCCGAGCGCGGCCTCCACGTCCGCGACCGTGCCGGCGGCGTCGATGGCGGCGCCGACCGACAGGCGGAGGGCCTCCAGCTGGGCGGCGGCCTCGCGCCAGAGGGCGGCGAGGTTGAGCCAGAGCTGCGCGAGGCTGGCGGCGTCGGGAGCGGTGATGCCGATCTCGGCCACAAGCAGCGGATAGGCGGCAGGGTCGGGCACCGGATCGGCGATCCAGGCGCGCGCCTCGGCCTCCTTGGCGAGATAGATCATGTCCTGACCGGGCAGTGCGGTGATCATCGCCGCACGGGCGGCGGCGGCGGCCTCAGCCAGCTTGGCGCGGGCGGCGGCTTTGGCAGCGCCAAGCACGGCGGCAGCATGGGCCTCGGCGGTAATGGCCTTGCTCCAGTCGATGCTCATGGCGCGGCCTCCTCTGCCGGCGTGTAGCTGGGCAGCGGGATCGGCCCGTCCTCGCTCACCATGATCGGCTCGGGATGCGTGACCACCTGCGCCTCAGGCGGCGCGGGCCACGGGATCGGGCCATGCGGCAGCACCAGGGTGAGGTGGATCACGCCGCCGATGCGCTCTACATCGGAGGCCAGCCAGTCGCAGGCCACGGCTGCGCGCGGCAAGCGGGCACCTTCGGCGAGCGGGCCGAAATCATAGGCCACGCCATTGATGGTCAGGGTATCGCCGGCGCAGGACAGGGCAAGGGCGGTCTCCAGGCGCACGGGCGACAACGACAGGCGAAATGCCATTTGAACCTCCTCAGAACCAGCGCCCGACGGCGGTCATATGGGCCACCAGATCGGCGGCAGCCTGCGACGCATTGGCCGTGTGGAACACCGACACGGCGTTGACACTCGCCGAGGCGGTGACAATTCCGAGCGATGTGAGTGCGGCGGGCGCCCCGATCACACGGGGAATGGCGGCGAAGACGGCGGGATAGATCCACGTCTGGCCCGTGTTGCGATAGCCGCCGAGCAATGCTGCAGAAATCGCGGCATTGACGGTGAGCGCGGCGGTGCAGATCTGGGTGCCATCGGCGAACCTGACATACTCACCGTTGGCATTGCTGCCCCGCTCGATCACCGCGCCGGTCGGTACGCCGCCCGACTGGCTGACGGTGCCGAGCACATTGCCGCGCCGAAACGCCTGTGCCGGGCCGGAGGTGGCGCCGAGCGTCGCCCAAAAGGTCGCGGCGTCGGCGTCGTCGAGCAGAGACCGCGCGAAGGCGGTGAGAGTCGTCAAACCTGCCGTGCCGGCGCCGGTGTAATAGGCCAGCTTGTTTGCGGCGGTGGTCAGCCCGGCCAGCGCGCCGATATTGCCGTTGTTGAGCCCCGACAGGACCTCGCGCGCGGCCGAGAGGACGCGGGTGGCGTCCGGGGTGTAGCGCACCTCATAATTCGCGCCGGAGAGCGCGGCGCCCGGCCACGGATAGGCCAGGGTCAGGCTGGTGGCGCTGTTGACGGCGGCGATCCTGACGCTCAACCCGGCGGCCCAGAAAATGTCGCCCGCCTCCAGCCCGGCGGCGACCCAGCTGGTGCCGGTGCCGGTCACCGTGGTCGATCCGGCGCCGACAGCAACAGTGCCCGTGGAATAGCTGGTGGGCAGGTCAGGCATCGGTGGTCTCCTCGGTGACAGTCTCGGGCAGCGCGGCCCGCAGCGCGGCGATCTCGGCTTGCAGATCGGCGATGGCCTGCGCCTGGATCAGGCTGCGGTTGCGGTAGTGCTCCACCAGGGCATTGGCCTCAGCGAGCGCGACGGATGGGGTGATCTGGACGGTTTTCACTCGGGCTCCTCTGGCCTCTCAGGTCATCTTGTAAAGCTTCCAGGTCAGCGTCGGGGCGGCGCCGAAGGATAGGGTCTTGCCACGCTCCGCCCAGACATCGGCCACCACATAAAGCACGTGGTCGCCGGGGCCGCCGCCGAGCCAGGTCATCGGTGCCGTATAAGCTTGCACTCCCCAGAAATGGTTCTGGCTCTTGACAGATGTCGGGCTGACCGAGATGCCGGAGAGCGCGGCGGTGGCGAGATAGAGGTTGCGCGCATCGCCCCAGACCGAGACCGGGATTGTCGTCCGGGCAAAGAACCGCCGGATCACCAAGTTGCCCGAGCCGGTGGTGGGCACGTCCACACGCCCCTCGAACCAATCCGATCCTGGTGCGGTGGTCAGATCGACCGTGCCCTCTTGGACCACCATGTTGCGACGGATGATGATGTCGGTGGCCTCGATGATGCCGGATTGCAGCGCGCGCCAGCCCGCGCCGTTTTCGCCCGAAACAAAGTTGGTCGATTGCAGCGTGCCGCCGAACAGCGCCATTCCGGCCACGCCGAAGCTGTCCACGTCGATCTTTTCGGCGGTGATGTCACCCGACCGGATCATCGCCTTTTTAATGTAGGTTACCCCTCCATCCACGGCAAAAGGCACCGTCCGGTCTGTCGCATCGGGACCGCTCACGATGGCAAAGCGGTCGGCACGGATCAGCACCC
>JBDHSR010000455.1:0-2896 GCA_039808305.1 Gemmobacter sp.
GCGCGGAGCGGCGCGGCACATCGGCGGCGAAGATGGCGAAGGCCAGCCGCCGCCCGCCCGGCGGCAGGACGTATCCGGCAAGCCCGGCGGTGAAGTTCAGCGTCCCGGTCTTGGCGATCACCCGCACCGGATGGTTGTCGATGACCTTGCCCTTGTCGTCGCGCATCCCGTGGTTCTTCAGCAGGCCCGGCAACGGCCCGTCGCGCAGATGAACCAGCAGCTTCACCATATCCGCAGCCGAGATGCGCGAACCGCCGCCGAGCCCGGAATGATCGACGAAATGCGCCGCGATGCCGTGGCGCAGCCGCGCCCATTCCCGCATGGCGACCGCCGAGACCGGCAGCGTCACCGCCTGCGAGGCGGTCAGGCCCGAGACCTCGGCCGTGAGATTGGTCGAGTGCTTCAGCATGTCGCGCAGCACCAGATCGAGCGGCGCGCTGTCATGGCGGGCCAGCATCGTGGTGGCGGCGGGCAGCGCCTCGATCCGCTGCGGCGCGGGCAGCGCGATGCCCTGCGCGGCGGCGAGCGTGCGGAACACGTCGCCCGCGTAAAGCGCCGGATGGCGCACCGGCAGCCAGCGCGCGCCGCCCTTGCCCAGCGCCTCCGACGCGACGGTCCAGCGATCCTCGGCGGGACCGCCCTCATAGGTGAAAAGCGGCCGCGCCCGCGTCTCGACCCGCATCTTCGCCATCGAGACGGCGGGCACGAAGCGTTCCGCCCGCGCGTCCATCGTCAGGTTCCAGCCCTGCCCGGCGCGGCGCCACTCGAAATGCACCCGGTTGAAATTGAGGTTCAGCCCCGACAGCGCCGGGTTGTAGCCGACGAAATCCGGCTGCTCGCCGTCGATCCGCGCAAGGTCCGGCAAGGCGCGGTCCCAGAGCAGGAAGCGCCCGGTCACCTCGCGCAGCCCCGCCGCCTTCAGCCGCGCCGCCAGATCGCCCAGCATGTCGGTGTCGAGCGTCGGATCGCCGCCGCCCACCAGGATCAGGTCGCCCTCCAGCCGACCCTGCGAGACCGGCCCCGCCGCCGCGATCCCGGTGCCGAAGCGATAGGCCGGCCCGAGCCGGTCCAGCGCATAGGCCGCCGTCACCGTCTTGAGCACGCTGGCCGGCGGCAGGGCGAGACCGGCGCCGGCGCTTTCCAGCACCTCCCCCGTCTCCGCATCGGCCAGCACGAAGCCGAGTTCGCCGCCAAGCTGCGCCTCGGCCACCAGCCGCTCGAAACTCTCCGGCTCAAGGCGCAGCGCCCCGCCATCGCCCCGCCGGCGCGGCAGGGGAGAGCGCGCCGGCGCCTCGGCCCAGGCGGGCAGCGCCGCCCCCGCCAGAAATCCCGCCAGAACGTGCCGCCGCGTCAGCGCCATCTTGAGACTCATCCCTTGCCCCGGTTTCCCCTTGCAATAGCCGCCCCGCGCCGCGCGGGAAACCCCGCGCCGGGGGCGACCGCTCACATGCCGGTGACCCCGCCCCATTCCCCGCGCGAGCGGATCGCGCTGGAGGAGAGATCGTTCAGCGGGATGTTCGCCAGCGTCCAGACCGGCGGCGGCAGATGGCCCAGTTCATGCGCCCGCGCCGCCGGAATGCGCTCCGGCCCATAGACCCGCGCCGCATGGCCCAGCATCCCCCGGATGCCCCAGCCCGGCCGCGCCAGCACGCCGACCGGCACGCGGCGCATGATGTCCTCCCACCTGTCCCAGCGGTGGAACTGCACGAGGTTGTCGGCCCCCATCAGCCAGACGAAGCGCACCCCCGGATAGCACGCCTGCAAGGCCCGGATCGTCGCGGCGGTGTAGCGGGTGCCGAGCCGCGCCTCCAGATCGGTGATCTCGACCCTCGGGTGACGCATGATGGCGCGGGCGCGGGCCAGCCGCTCGGCCATCGGCGCGGGCTGGCGGGCTTTCAGCGGATTGCCGGGGCTGACCAGCCACCATACCCGGTCCAGCCCGAAGCGGCGCAGCGCCTCGCGGGTGATATGGACATGGCCCTGATGGGCCGGATCGAAAGACCCGCCCAGCAGGCCGACCGTCATCCCGCGCATCGCCACCGGAAAGCCCTGACGCATCCCGCCTCTCCCCTCAGGAATTGCCCCTGCATACATGGCTTTGCCGGATTGCCAATGGCGGGCGGGGCGGCGGCGATGGGCAAGCCCGCCGGAATGTGGCACAGAGGCCGCATGACGACCTTTGAGCCCCGCCCCCTCGCCGATCCGCAGGCGCAGGCCTGCCTCGCCGCCTATTGCGCCGAACTGGGGCGCCGCTTCGGCCGCCCCTTCGCGCCCGGCCCCGATGCCGATCCCGGCGCGATGGCGCCGCCGCGCGGTCTGTTCCTGCTGGCGCTGGCCGGGGGCCGCGCGCTCGGCTGCGGCGGCTTCCGCGACCACGCGCCCGGCATCAGCGAGGTGAAACGGCTCTGGATCGCGCCCGAGGCGCGCGGACAGGGCCTCGCCCGCCGCCTGATGGCCCGGCTGGAGACGGAGGCCCGCGCCATGGGCCTTACGCATCTGCGCCTCGACACCAGCCGCCATTTGCCGGAGGCCCGCGCGCTCTATCTGCGCGACGGCTGGAGCGAGATCCCCCGCTACAACGACAATCCCGACGCCGATCACTGGTTCGAGAAACGCCTCGGCTGAGCGGCGGGTGGCTGCGCGGAAAGCTGCGGGGAGCCCTCGGGGCGGATCGACATGCTTCGGAGGTTCCCGCGCCCCCGGATGGAAACGACCGCCTTTACCCTCGACTTCCAGCGCGACAGAGGGCAGCGCCCGACCGCCGGGTGGGCGCTGCAACGGCTGTGGTCGCCGCTTTATGGTGCCGTTCCGCCTAACTCCGATCATCGCGCCTACGTCCCCGAAGCGCCCGCCCGAGGGGGCGGTCGGGCGCTGCCCGGCGGCACTGCGTGCCTTG
>JBDHSR010000456.1:0-2894 GCA_039808305.1 Gemmobacter sp.
CCAAGGGAAAGCCTCCGTCAATCGTGACGCGACAGCAAGGCGCCGCAATGCGGCGGAAGCGGCGCCTGTTTTTCGGCAGGGGCGGTTTCCGCGCCCCGTCGCCGCCTCTCCCGCGCGGTGGACCTTCGCCCCGCCTTATCCTCGCCGCCTCTTGCGACAGAGGGCAGTGCCTGACCGCCGGGTGGGCGCAGTGACGGCTGTGGTCTGCACTTTATGGCTGAGCACCGCCTATGTTCGATCCCCGCGCCAGCGTCACCGAAGCGCCCGCCCGAGGGGGCGGTCGGGCGCTGCCCGGCGGCACTTCGTGCCTTATTCCGGGCGGGGGAGAGGCTCACACGGGGCGGGCTTCATGGAATGGCCAGTGCCTGCCGAACCTCCCGACGGCTTTCCCGGTGATGACGCCTGCTCAGCGCGCCTGGGGCTCACACGGGCCGAGCCGCGCTGATTGGCCGGTCTCTCCCGGCCCTCCCGCCGTCCGATGGCGGCCCGCGCGGCGGCGCCTGCCGCGCTTTTCCGCGCGGCTCCCCCTTGCATTTGCACCGCCGCTGGGGTCAGTGTCGGCAACGGGATCAGAGTCATGGCCCTTGCCGGGCCGTGGCTCTGCTTTTTTAACGAGAGGCCGATGGAAAAGATTCCGATGACCGGGGCGGGCTTCACCGCGCTCGACGAAGAGTTGAAGGTGCTGAAATCGGTGGAACGGCCGGCGGTGATCCGCGCCATCGCCGAGGCGCGCGAGCATGGCGACCTGTCGGAGAACGCCGAATACCACGCCGCGCGCGAGAAGCAGAGCTTCATCGAGGGCCGCATCAAGGAGCTGGAAAGCATCCTGTCGCTGGCCGAGGTCATCGACCCGTCGAAACTGTCCGGCTCGATCAAGTTCGGCGCCACGGTGACGCTGGTCGACGAGGAGACCGACGAGGAGAAGACCTACCAGATCGTCGGCGAGGTCGAGGCGGATCTGGAGCGCGGGCTGCTCAACGTCAAGTCGCCGCTGGCGCGCGCGCTGATCGGCAAGGACGAGGGCGACAGCGTCGAGGTCAAGACGCCGGGCGGCCAGCGCAGCTACGAAGTGCTGAGCATCCGCTACGTTTGAGGAACAGGCCGATGCCCGATCCGCAGGACAGACTGGCGCCGCCCGCCCCCCCCTCGCGCTTCAGCCGGGCCGAGGCGGTGGCCGTCGGGCTGAGCCTCGTCTGGCTGGTCGCCGTCGTGGCCTATGTGCTGCGCGCGCCGGAAGGGGTTGGGGCGCTCGGCCTCGTGATGACGCTGATGATGGTCTTCCTGCCCATCGCGCTGATCTGGATCGCGGTCACCACCCTGCGCTCGGTGCAGGAATTGCGGGCCGAGGCGACGCGGCTCCAGGCGGCGGTCGAGGCGATGCGGGCGAGCTATGTGCAGGCCCAGGTGCAGCCGGGGGTCGAGAGAAAGCTCGACGAGATCGAGCGCGCGGCCAAGACGGCCGAGACGGTGCTGGCCACTTTCAGCACCCGCCGCGACACCACGCTGAGCCAGCCCTCGGCCGACCGCAAGGCGGCGCTCGCCACCCCCATCCGCGGCGGGGCCGAGGATCAGCCGGCGCTGGCGCTCGGCACCCCGGCCGAGGATCTGCGGGCGCCGCTGTCGGTCGCGGATTTCATCCGCGCGCTGCAATTCCCCGAAAACCCCGACGACCGCGAGGGGTTCCGCGCGCTCCGGCTGGCATTGGAGGACCGGACGGTCGCCAAGCTGATCCGCGCCGCGCAGGACGTGCTGACGCTGCTGAGCCAGGAAGGCATCTTCATGGACGACCTGAAGCCCGACCGGGCGCGCCCCGAGATCTGGCGCAGCTTCGCGCAGGGCGAGCGCGGGCGGGCGATCTCCGGCCTCGGCGGCATCCGCGACCGCTCGTCGCTGGCGCTGACCGCCGGGCGGATGCGCGAGGATCCGATCTTCCGCGACGCGGCGCATCATTTCCTGCGCACCTTCGACCGCACCTTCGCCGAATTCGAGCGCAATGCCAGCGACGCCGAACTGGTCGAGCTGGCCGATACCCGCACCGCGCGCGCCTTCATGCTGTTCGGCCGGGTGGCCGGCGTCTTCGACTGAGCTGCGGCGTTGCGCGCGGCGGGCGCGACGGGTATGGCTGGGCCGCCGCCACAACGGGATGCCGCCATGATGCCACGCCTCGCCCTCGCGCTCTGCCTGCCGCTGCTGGCCGCCTGCGCGAAGAACGACCTGTCCGATCCGCCCGCCGATCTGGGCGATTTCGTGCTGGGGCACAATATCGTCGTGGCCGACAAGGTGCAGAAGGTGCCGATCTCGCGCGAGGCGACGCCGGAGGAATGGGAGGCCTCGATGCGGAAGGCGATCGCCGACCGTTTCGGGCGCTACGAGGGCGGCCGGATCTACAATATCGGCATCTCGGTCGATGGCTACGCGCTGGCCCCGCCCGGCATTCCGGTGGTGGCGGCGCCGAAATCGGTGCTGGTGATCACCGCGAATGTCTGGGACGACGCCAAGCGCGCGAAGCTGAACGCCGAGGGCAAGCAGCTCACCATCTTCGAATCCTTCGACGGCGACAACGTGATCGGCACCGGCCTGACCAAGACCCGCGAGCAGCAGATGGAGGCGCTGTCCTTCAACGCGGCGAAGGCGGTGGAGAAATGGTTCCTCGAGAACCCCGACTGGTTCGGCCTGCCCGCGAAGACCGGGAAGGAGACGCCGGCCGCGGTGAAGGATGCCGAGTGAGGCTTGATTTCTCCGGCTTTCATGGATAAGTCGCGCCCGGTGTAGATCATGGGCCTTGTCCTCAGGGCCCCCCAGCGCACGAGGGCTGCAATGGCGAAGGCAAAGTTTGAACGTACGAAACCGCATGTGAACATCGGGACCATTGGTCACGTTGACCACGGGAAGAC
>JBDHSR010000457.1:0-2889 GCA_039808305.1 Gemmobacter sp.
GACATCGTGGTGCTGCCGGATCTGGAAAGCTGCCGGCCCGAGATGGTCTTCGCCGGCGGCGTCCGGGTGGGCGAGGCGGCCTTTGCCGCGCGCAAGGTGATCGAGCCGGTCGCCCGCCATTCGGTGAAGGCGCCCCGTGTGACGGCCGGGCATTTCCGCACCGGCGGCAACCGGGTGGAAACCCCGGTGATCGGCATCCTGCCCGGCAAGATCATCACCGAGCACCTGACCTTCGACATCGCGCCGGAGAATGGCGACAAGCGCCCCGATCTTTCGCGCGATCTGGTGAAGATCGCGGTGGTGGAGCGGCATGGCAAGAACGGCAATATCGCCACCGGCTTCGTCAAGGGCTTCGGGCTGAAACGTGGCGCCATCGCCTCGACCGTCTGCCACGACCACCACAACATCGCCGTGGTCGGCGCCGATCCCGCCGACATGGCGCTGGCCGCCAACCGCCTGTCCGAGATCGAGGGCGGTTTCGTGGTGGCCGAGGGCGGCCGGGTGCTGGCCGAACTGGCGCTGCCCCTCGCCGGGCTGATGAGCCTGGAGCCGTTCGAGACGGTGCGCGACGCCCTGATCGCGCTGCGCGCCGCCGCCCGGAGTTTGGGCGTGGTGCTGGAAGAACCCTTCCTGCAACTCGCCTTCCTTGCCTTGCCGGTGATCCCGCATCTGAAGATCACCGATCACGGCATGGTCGACGTGGACAGGTTCGAGATCATTCCCTGAGGCAGGGCTGTTGCTGTTGCCCTGAGGCCAACCTGTCGCGGGGAAGGACAGAGACGCAGCGCGGGCTGCGCGTGTCTTGCCGGGCGCGGGGTCTGCCTCAGCCGAACAGCAGGTCGCCGGCGTCCAGATCGCTGCCGGGTGTCAGGGTGGCGATCGGCCGCCGCGCTGCCTCGCCCGAGCCGTCGGGGTCGAAAGACAGCCGGCCGGTGGCGGCGTTCCAGATCAGCCGGGTTTCCGCCGTCTCCGCTCCGGCCAGTGCGAAGGCCGTGGCGTCCAGCCCGTCGAACAGCGGCCCGGCCAGCAGCAGCCGGTCGGCGCCCTGTCCGAAATCGGTGATCGTATCGGCATGGACCCCGCGCGCGTGGCGCAGCACGAAGACATCGGCCCCCGCCCCGCCGGTCAGCAGATCCCGCCCGGCGCCGCCGGCGAGCCGGTCGTTCCCCTCAGCGCCCTCCAGCGTATCGGCGCTGGCGCCGCCGCGCAGCCAGTCATCGCCGGCCCGCCCGGCAAGCCTGTCGTCGCCGCCCCGCCCTATCAGCAGATCGGCGCCGCGCCCGCCGCGCAGCCAGTCTTCCAGAGCCGTGCCGCGCAGCACATTCACCACCACCGGCCCCGGCTCGTCCTCGTCGATGATCACGCCACCCATCTGCCACCTCTACGCCATCCGGGCCGCAGGCTATCGCCGCCGCCCGGAAGGGGCAAGGCTCAGCCCTTCACCCGCGCCATGGCGGGATCGTAGAGCGGGGAAAGGCTGACCTCGCAGGGCACCCGCTCGCCCGCGACCTCCAGCTCGTAGCGGCCCGACAGCACGAAATCGGCGGTCACCCCGCCGGGATCGCGGACATAGCCGAGCCCGATCGCCCGGCCGAGCGTATGGCCGTAGCCGCCCGAGGACAGCCAGCCGACCCGCACGCCATCGCGATAGATCGTCTCGCGGCCATGCAGGATCACCTCCGGCGCGGCGGAGAAGGTGGCGAGCAGTTTCCTCACCCCGCCCGCGCGCTGCGCCGCCACCGCCTCGCGGCCCCTGAACGGGATGTTCGACTTCATCTTCACCGCCCAGCCCAGCCCCGCCTCGTCCGGCGTATGGTCCGGCCCGATGTCCGATCCCCAGGCGCGGTAGCCCTTTTCCAGCCGCATCGTCTCGATCACCCGGTAGCCGGCATCGGTCAGCCCATGCGTGGCGCCGGCGGCGTGCAGCGCCTCGTAGACGCTGACGGCGTATTCGGAGGGCAAATGCAGCTCCCAGCCGAGTTCGCCGACATAGGTGACCCGCAGCGCCATGACCGGGGCGCCCGCGATGCCGATGCGCTGCGCGGTGCCGAAGGGGAAGGCCGCGTTCGACAGATCCGCCCGCGTCACCGCCTGCAATATCTCGCGCGATTTCGGGCCCATCAGGCTCAGCGCCACGAAGCCCGAGGTCACGTCGACCAGTTGCGCGTTCAGGCCCTCGGGGATGTTGCGGGCGATCCAGTCGAAATCGTGGGTGGCGAAGCCGGTGCCGGTGACGATGTAATATTCGTCCGCCGCCACGCGCAGCGCCGTCACATCGGCCTCGATCCCGCCCTTGTCGTTCAGCATCTGGGTATAGACGAGGCTGCCCGGCGCGCGGTCCACGTTGCCGGCGGCGATCCATTGCAGCGCGGCGCAGGCGTCGGGGCCCTTGAGGGTGAACTTGCCGAACGAGGTCTGGTCGATCAGGATCGCCGCCTCGCGCCCGGCGCGGTGTTCGCGGGCGACGGCGGCGTGCCAGTTCGGGCGGCCATAGGTGTAGATGTCGCGCGCCTCCTCGCCGGGGGCGGCGAACCAGTTCGGGCGTTCCCAGCCCAGCTTCTCGCCGAACACCGCGCCGGCGGCGGCCAGCCGGTCGTAAAGCGGCGAGCGGCGGCAGGGGCGGCCCGAATGATGCTCCTCGCCGGGCCAAGCCATGGTGTAATGCTTGCCGTAAGCCTCGTAGGTGCGTTTCCTGATCCAGTCGGTGTCGAGATGCGGGCGGCCGAAGCGGCGGATGTCGGCGGGCCAGAGGTCGAACGGCGCCTCGCCCTTGGCCACCCATTCCGCCAGCGCCATCCCCGCGCCGCCGCCCGAGGCGATGCCGAAGGCGTTGAAGCCCGCGCCGACGAAGAAGTTCCGCAGTTCCGGCGCCTCGCCGAGGATGAACAT
>JBDHSR010000458.1:0-2881 GCA_039808305.1 Gemmobacter sp.
ACCCACGCCTCGATGCGCCAGATCCTCGACATCGTGAAGCGCACCTATTGCGGCACCTTCGCGCTGCAATACATGCACATCTCCGACCCCGAGCAATCCGCCTGGCTGAAGGAGCGGATCGAGGGCTACGGCAAGGAGATCGCCTTCACCCGCGAGGGCCGGCGCGCCATCCTCAACAAGCTGGTCGAGGCTGAGGGCTTCGAGAAATTCCTCCATGTCAAATACATGGGCACCAAGCGCTTCGGGCTGGACGGCGGCGAGTCGCTGATCCCGGCGATGGAGCAGATCATCAAGCGCGGCGGCCAGCTCGGCCTGGAGGAGATCGTGATCGGGATGCCGCATCGCGGCCGCCTGTCGGTGCTCGCCAATGTGCTGAACAAGCCCTATCGCGCCATCTTCAACGAATTCCAGGGCGGCAGCTTCAAGCCCGAGGACGTGGACGGCTCGGGCGACGTGAAATACCACCTCGGCGCCTCGTCCGACCGGACCTTCGACGGCAATACCGTCCACCTGTCGCTGACCGCCAACCCCTCGCACCTGGAGGCGGTGAACCCGGTGGTGCTGGGCAAGGTGCGCGCCAAGCAGGACCAGCTCGGCGATACCGAGGCCCGCTCGGCGGTGCTGCCGATCCTGCTGCATGGCGACGCGGCCTTCGCGGGGCAGGGCGTGGTGGCCGAATGCTTCCAGCTTTCGGGCATCAAGGGCCACCGCACCGGCGGCTGCATCCATATCGTGGTGAACAACCAGATCGGCTTCACCACCGCGCCGCATTTCAGCCGCACCTCGCCCTATCCGACCGACATCGCGCTGATGGTCGAGGCGCCGATCTTCCACGTCAACGGCGACGACCCGGAGGCGGTGGTCCATGCCGCCAAGGTGGCCATCGAGTTCCGCCAGAAGTTCCACAAGGATGTCGTGATCGACATCTTCTGCTACCGCCGCTTCGGTCACAACGAGGGCGACGAGCCGATGTTCACCAATCCGGTGATGTACAACCGGATCAAGAAGCACAAGACCACGCTCCAGCTTTACACCGAGCGTCTGGTGAAGGACGGCCTGATCCCCGAGGGCGAGATCGAGGACATGAAGGCCGCCTTCCAGGCCCGCCTGAACGAGGAGTTCGAATCGGGCAAGGAGTTCAAGCCGAACAAGGCCGACTGGCTCGACGGCCGCTGGAAGAACCTCTCGCGCGAGGGGCGCGAATACAGCGCCGGCCAGACCGCCATCAAGCCCGAGACCCTGGCCGAGGTCGGCGCCGCGCTGACCCGCGTGCCGGAAGGGTTCGACCTGCACAAGACGGTCGGCCGCCAGCTCGAAGCCAAGAAGAAGATGTTCGAGACCGGCGCGGGCTTCGACTGGGCCACCGCCGAGGCGCTGGCCTTCGGCTCGCTCCAGACCGAGGGCTTCCCGGTGCGGCTTTCGGGGCAGGACTGCACGCGCGGCACCTTCAGCCAGCGCCATTCCGCCTTCATCGAACAGTCGACCGAGGAACGCTATTATCCGCTGAACCACATCCGCCCCGGCCAGGCGCGGTATGAGGTCATCGACTCGATGCTGTCGGAATATGCGGTGCTCGGCTTCGAATACGGCTATTCGCTGTCCGAGCCCAACGCGCTGGTGCTGTGGGAGGCGCAGTTCGGCGATTTCGCCAATGGCGCGCAGATCATGTTCGACCAGTTCGTCAACTCGGGCGAAAGCAAGTGGCTGCGCATGTCGGGCCTCGTCATGCTCCTGCCGCACGGGTTCGAGGGGCAGGGGCCGGAACATTCCTCGGCCCGGCCGGAGCGGTTCCTGCAACTCTCGGCGCAGGACAACTGGATCGTGGCGAACTGCTCGACCCCGGCGAATTATTTCCACATCCTGCGCCGGCAGATCCATCGCGACTTCCGCAAGCCCTTGGTGCTGATGACGCCGAAATCGCTGCTGCGCCATCCGATGTGCATCTCGACCGCCGAGGATTTCACCACCGGCTCCACCTTCCACCGGGTGCTGTGGGACGATGCGCAGAAGGGCAATTCGCAACTGGCGCTGAAACCGGATGCGGAAATCCGGCGCGTGGTGATGTGCACCGGCAAGGTCTATTTCGACCTGCTGGCGGAGCGCGACGCGCGCGGCCTCGACGACGTGTATATCCTGCGCGTCGAACAGCTCTACCCGTTCCCGGCGCAATCGCTGCGCCATGAGCTTGGCCGCTTCCCGCAGGCCGAAGTGATCTGGTGCCAGGAAGAGCCGAAGAACCAGGGCTACTGGAGCTTCATCGAGCCCAATATCGAATGGGTGCTGGATCAGGTCGGCGGCGCGGCGAAGCGTCCGCGCTATGTCGGCCGCTCGGCCTCGGCGTCGCCCGCCACCGGCCTCGCCTCGAAACACAAAGCTGAACAAGAGGCGCTCGTGAACGATGCGCTGACCGTTGAAGGGAAATAAGCAATGACCGTTGAAGTCCGCGTCCCCGCCCTGGGCGAAAGCGTCACCGAGGCGACCATCGCCACCTGGTTCAAGAAGCCGGGGGATGCCGTCGCGGTGGACGAGATCCTCTGCGAGCTGGAAACCGACAAGGTGAGCCTCGACGTGCCCTCGCCCGCCGCCGGCGTGCTGGGCGAGATCGTGGCGCAGGAGGGCGAGACCGTCGCCGCCGCCGCGCTGCTGGCCACCATCACCGAGGGCGCCGCCGCCCCGGCCAAGCCGGTCGAGCCGAAGGCCGAACAGGCCGCCGCCGTGAACTCGCCCGGCGCCGGGCCGGAACAGCTCACCCCGCGCGCCGATGTCGAGAACGCGCCTTCGGCGAAGAAGGCGCTGGCCGAGGCCGGCCTCGCCGCCGATCAGGTGCAGGGCACCGGCCGCGACGGCCGCGTGATGAAGGAGGATGTCGCCCGCGCGGTCG
>JBDHSR010000459.1:0-2878 GCA_039808305.1 Gemmobacter sp.
GCATGATGCCGATCTTGCATTCGTCCGGGGTCATCACGCCGGGGCAGTTCGGGCCGATCAGGCGCGACTTGCTGTCGATCAGCGCGCGTTTCACCCGCATCATGTCCAGCACCGGGATGCCCTCGGTGATGGCGACGATCAGCGGGATTTCGGCGTCGATGGCCTCCAGGATCGAATCGGCGGCGAAGGGCGGCGGGACATAGATCACGCTGGCATTGGCGCCGGTCTTGGCCACCGCCTCGTGCACGCTGTCGAAGACCGGCAGGCCGATATGCTCGGACCCGCCCTTGCCGGGGGTCACGCCCCCGACCATCTTCGTGCCATAGGCGATCGCCTGTTCGGTGTGGAAGGTGCCCTGCGAGCCGGTGAGGCCCTGGCAGATCACCTTGGTATTCCTGTCAACGAGAATGGCCATATTCTTGATGTCCTTGTCGTTTCAAAGCTGGATCAGCGCCAGCATGATTTCGTTGCGTTGGGGACCGAGACCGCTGCGGGTGATGGCGATGCCTTCGCCCGGCTTGCGGCCCGTCTGCCAGATTTGGGTGATGTCCGAGTTCCTGACCTGCACCGCCTGCGGGAACCACTTGCCGATCGCGCCGTGGATGGCGACGGTCTGGCCGGTGGTGGCCCGCGCCCGGACCGCGCAGGATTTCCCGTCGCGCGACAGGCGCACCAGGGGGCGCCTGTCGTCGGTCACGAAATCCCGCACATTGCCGTGCCAGCCGCCGGCCGGAACGAACCCCGCCGCGCGCAGCCGCGCGGTGCGGGCCGCCGGGTCCGGGCTGCCTTCCAGACAGAATTGCTGAAAGGTTTTCACCAGACGCGGGCCCGCGACCTTGTCCATCGCCACGGCCGGATGCGTATTGGCCAGTTCCTGCCGCTCGGCGAAGCTGGAATCGTCGGCACCGCAGGCGGCAAGCGCCGCCATTGCCAGCGCCGGCAACCCGGCCCGCAGGGCAGGCTGGCCCGGCATCAGCCCTTGACCGCCTTGACGATCTTCTGCGCCGCGTCGGACAGGTCGTCCGCCGCGATCACGTTCAGGCCGGACTCGCCGATGATCTTCTTGCCCAGATCGACATTGGTGCCCTCAAGCCGCACGACCAGCGGAACCTTCAGGCCCACCTCCTTCACCGCGGCGATGATGCCCTCGGCGATGATGTCGCAGCGCATGATGCCGCCGAAGATGTTGACCAGGATGCCCTTCACGTTCGGGTCGCTGGTGATGATCTTGAACGCCTCGGTCACTTTCTCCTTGGTGGCGCCGCCGCCCACGTCGAGGAAGTTCGCCGGCTCCGCCCCGAACAGCTTGATGATGTCCATCGTCGCCATGGCGAGGCCCGCGCCGTTGACCATGCAGCCGATCTCGCCGTCCAGCGCGATGTAGTTCAGGTCGAATTTCGACGCCTCAAGCTCCTTGGGGTCTTCCTCGGTCTCGTCGCGCAGGGCCAGGATGTCGGGCTGGCGGTAAAGCGCGTTGTTGTCGAAGCCCATCTTCGCGTCGAGGCATTTCAGGTTGCCGTCGGTGGTGACGATCAGCGGGTTGATCTCCAGCATCTCCATGTCCTTCTCGATGAACATGCGATACAGGTTCTTGATCAGCGCCACGCATTGCTTGACCTGCGCGCCCTTCAGTCCGAGCGCGAAGGCCACGCGGCGGCCGTGGAAATCGGACAGGCCAGAGGCCGGATCGACGCTGAAGCTGACGATCTTCTCGGGCGTCGAGGCCGCGACCTCCTCGATATCCATGCCGCCTTCGGTCGAGGCGACGAAGCTGACGCGCGAGGTGCCGCGATCGACCAGCAGGGCCAGATACAGCTCGCGCGCGATGTCGCTGCCGTCCTCGATATAGATGCGGTTGACCTGCTTGCCGGCGGGGCCGGTCTGGTGCGTGACCAGCGTGCGGCCCAGCATCTGCCGGGTCAGCTCCTCGGCCTCGGCCACGGATTTGGCCAGGCGGACGCCGCCCTTCTCGCCGGCCTCGGCCTCCTTGAAGTGGCCCTTGCCGCGGCCGCCCGCGTGGATCTGCGCCTTGACGACCCAGAGCGGGCCGTCCAGCTCGCCCGCCGCCGATTTCGCCTCGTCGGCCTTCATCACGGCGCGGCCGTCGCTGACCGGCGCGCCATACTTCTTCAGAAGCTGCTTGGCCTGGTATTCGTGAATGTTCATCGCATCCCCCTTGCTCGCGGATTGCGCGGTTTGTGCCACAGCCCCGGGCATCGGCAAAGCATTATTGCCTGAAACCGGCGGAAAACCTCTAAACCGGCGGAATCTGTGATCACACGCCGAAATCCGGTGATCACAAATCGTCGGAACCGGCTGCTCGCGTCCCCGGGAACCGGCAATGGCCGGCCCCGGATACGACAATGCGCGCCCGTTGCGGGGCGCGCATCCGTTTTTGCCCCGGCGCGGCGAATCAGGCCAGCGACGCGTCGATACCCTTGCAGGCGGACACGAGGCTCTTCACCGCATCGACCGATTTCTGGAACATCGCCGCCTCGTCGCCGTTCAGGGCGATGTCGATGACCTTCTCGATGCCATTCGCGCCGATCACCGTCGGCACGCCGACATAGATCCCGTCGAGGCCATAGGCGCCGTCCACCCAGGCGGCGCAGGGCAGCACGCGCTTCTGATCCTTGAGATAGGCTTCGGCCATCTCGATCCCGGCGGTGGCGGGGGCATAGAAGGCGCTGCCGGTCTTCAGCAGGCCGACGATCTCGGCGCCGCCGTCGCGGGTGCGCTGGACGATGGCGTCCAGCCGGTCCTGCGTGGTCCAGCCCATCTTGACCAGATCCGGCAGCGGGATGCCGGCCACGGTCGAATAGCGCGCCAGCGGCACCATGGTGTCGCCATGCCCGCCCAGCACGAAGGCGGTCACGTC
>JBDHSR010000460.1:0-2870 GCA_039808305.1 Gemmobacter sp.
GGCCGGCTGCTGCCGGTCTCCAAAGACAAGGTGGTCGCGATCTTCGACGCGCTGCCCGCCCATGCCGCCGTCAGCTTTGCCGAGGGCGCGCCCAAGCTGACGCCCGCCGCAGCGCTCCGCGAGGTGCTGGCGGCCCAGCCCAAGGTGGTGACGTTCGGCGCGATGGACCTGGGCGATGCTCCCACCGCCGCGCGGTCGGTCGAATTCGCGGCCGATGGCGCCGCCGTCGATCCCGCCGGCCTCGCCCTCCACAACAAGGCGCTGGCCTATCAGCGCCAGCATCCCGGCACGGCTTATCTCGACGCCGTCGCCGCCGTCGCCTGAAGGAGGCCGCTCCGATGCAATATTTCCAGGAAGTCCTGACGGATACCGTGATCTCCACCAGCCTCTGGGGCGCCTATGACCTCATCGACTACACCGGCGCCAAGGTCATCGCCGCCGATGCGGTGGTGGCCGGCGTCGCCAAGCACCCCAACACCGTGATCGGCGATCCCGGCGCCATCATCCGCATCGGCGCCGCCCGGCTGAAGGCCGTGGGCGCGATCACCGCCGGCGCCCGTGTCGTCTCGGCCGCCGCTGGCGGCGTCCAGGCGCAGGGCGCCGGCACCAATCCCTTCGGGCGCGCCCTGAGCGCCGCCGCCGACGGCGAATTCGTCACCGTCGTCTTTTCCATCAGCTGAGGACCGTCTCCATGGCCCCCTTGAATACCCGCACCGCGCAGGTCGTCGATCCGATCCTTTCGACCTATGCGCGGGGTTACCGCAACCTCGATTTCATCTCGCATCTGCTTTTCCCCCGCGCGACGGTGCCGAACCGCTCCATGCGTGTCCTGAAGTTCGGGAAAGAGAGCTTCCGCATGGTCAACACCCGGCGCGCGCCCGGTGCCGACAAGAAGCGTATCCAATACGGCTTCGCCTCGGAGGGGATTTCGCTCGTCCAGGACGCGCTGGAAGCGCCGGTGCCGATCGAGCATCAGGAAGAGGCGGGCTCGGTTCCGGGTGTCGATCTGGCGAAGGGCTCGATCGACATGGTGCTCGCCTCCCTCGATCTGGGCCTCGAACATGAATGCGCCACCATGGCGCGCGATGCGGCGAACTATGCTGCGTCGAACAAGGTCACCCTGACCACCACCGCGCGCTGGACGCAGTCCGCCTCGACCCCGAAAGCCGACGTCAAGGCGGGCAAGGAGGTCATCCGCAGGATGACCGGCCGCTATCCCAATACCCTGATCGTCGGGCCGAGCGCCGCGAATGCGCTGACCGAGCATCAGACCTTCAAGGATCAGTTCAAGTACACGTCCAGCGACTCGATCACTCTGGAGATGCTGGCCCGGGCGCTCGAACTGGACAGCGTGATCTGCGGCAAGGCGGTCTTCCTGCCGGAAAATGTCGGCGACAATGTCGCGGCCACCGATGTCTGGGGCGATGACGCGATCCTCGCCTATGTGCCCAAGGGCGGCAACTATCAGGTGCCGTCCTACGGCTACACCTATGAGCTCTCCGGCTATCCGCAAATCCAGCGGCCTTACTTCGAAGACCGCAACGACAGCTGGATCTACGGCGTCAAGACCGAGCGCCGCCCCTACATCGTCGGCTCCGATGCCGGTTTCCTTTTCAAGAATGCGGGGCAGAGCTGATGTCGGTCGGCGATATGGTCGAGGTGCGCCTTGCGCACCCCGTGAAGCTCGGCATCTGCTGGCTCGATCCCGGCGCGCACAGGGTCACGCCGGAAGATGCGGCCGCGCTACGGGCGGCCGGCGTCCTCGACACCTCGCCCGATGCCGCCGCGCCGGGTGTGGATCTTCGCCGCGGCGCCATCGACGCGCTGCCTGCCGGCGGCCGGCTGATCACGGTGACCGAGGAGCAGTTTCACACTGCTGTGGCGGCGCAGGCCGAGGCACTGGCCGGCGCGGTTGCGGATGCCGCGATCGAGGGGCTGGAAAACCAGACCCGCCGCGTCGAGGAGCTCCAGACCGAGCTCGCTGCCGAGCGGATCGCCCACGACGAGACCCGCGCCATGTTGGCCGAAATCCAGAATGCCCGCGCGGAAATCCCCGCGCATGAAGCTCCGGCCGAGGCGGGAGAAACCCCGACTCGCACCGATACCCCCCCGAGCGAGCCGCCCGCAGAGACCGCCCCGAAAAAGAAGGGCGCAGCGGGCATCACCAAGGGCTGACGCAGCCCCGCGCCGGGGGCGTTCGCGCCCCCGGCATCCCCCCGATCCAGCAGAGAGCCCCCATGACCACCATCGTCAAAGTCATTGCCAATCACGGCTGGCCCGTGCTGGTGACGCCGATTTCCCCGACCCATGGCGCCACGTTCACCGCCGTCCGGGTCGAGCCGGGTGAGACCCGCGATTTCCACGCCCACTCCGGGCAGGATCTCCGTATCCACGAGATCCAGTTCGATCCGGCGGCGGCCCCGGCCGGCGATGTGGCGCCGCTGCATGCCGCCCTGCCGGTGTCGGGCTATCGGCCGCAATCCTCCGATGCCGTCGCCCGCGTCAACGCCATCAAGCAGATGGAGGAGCGCGTCCTGCGGCTCCTCGACGAGCTGAAGGCGGATCCCGAGATCGATCAGCGCTGGCTCCAGATCGGCCGCACCAACCTCGAACAGGGGTTCATGGGCGTGGTGCGCTCGATCTTCAAGCCCGCCCGCGCGGAGTTGGTCGAATGAAGGCGCAGGCGATCCTCCTCTCGGCGGGCCTCCTCAATCTCGCCGCCGGCCTGTTGCTGCTCTGCCTGGTCGTCAGCCTGGCGGAGCCGGTGGCACGGTCGATCCTGCGCGACATCGCCCCGCCGCCGCCCGCCCGCTGCGTCTCGGCCGGGAGCCATGACGTCCGCCCGGCCTGCATGGTCAGCCTGCGCGCCA
>JBDHSR010000461.1:0-2866 GCA_039808305.1 Gemmobacter sp.
CGAAGAAGCCATGCGCGTCGTTGCGGGCCAGCGCCAGCGCCGGGTCCACGCCCTCGGCCCGGGCGCGGCGCAGCGTGTCGGGGCCGATCAGCGCCCCCGCCACCTCGGCCGCGCCATCGACGCCATCGGTGTCGCAGGCGATGGCATGGATGCCCTCTGCCCCATCAAGCGCGAGGGCGAGGGCCAGGCAGAACTCCGCGTTCGGCCCGCCGATGCCGTCGCCGCGCCGGGTGACCGTCAGCTCTCCGCCCGAAAGCAGCAGGATCGGCGGCTCGCCCGGCTTGCGCTCCGCGCGCAGGCGCAGCGCCTCGGCGGCCTGCGCGGCGGCCACCTCACGCGCCTCCCCCTCCAGCGCGTCGCCGAGCAGGCGGACGGCGCAGCCCTGCGCCTCGGCCAGTTCGGCGGCGGCGCGCAGCGATTGGACGGGGGCGGCGTAGATCACGTTCTCCACCCGCGAGAGCCGCGCATCGCCGGGCGGGATCACCCCGCTCGGGCCTGCCAGCGCGGCGGCGACCGCATCGGGCACCACGACGTCCCAGCGCGCGAGAATCTCCCGCGCCTCGGCGGGGGTGGAGCCGTCGCCCACGGTCGGGCCGGAGCCGATGAAGGCCGGGTCGTCCCCCGGCACGTCGGAGATCATCAGCGCCAGCATCCGCGCCGGGAAGGCGGCGGCGGCGAGCTGTCCGCCCTTCACCCGGCTCAGATGCTTGCGCACGGTGTTCATCCGGTCGATGGGCGCGCCGGAGGCCAGCAGCGCCGCGTTCACCGCCTGCTTGTCGGCCAGCGTCACGCCCTCGACCGGCGCGCAAAGCAGCGCCGAAGCGCCGCCCGAGATCAGCGCCAACACGAAGTCGCCCTCGCCCAGCCCCGCCAGCAGGTCGAGCATCCGCGCCGTCGCCACCATGCCGGCCGCGTCGGGCACCGGATGCGCGGCCTCGACGATCTCGATCCCCCGGCAGGGGCGGGCGTAACCGTAGCGGGTGACGACCAGCCCCTCGCACGGCCCCCAGATCGCCTCCACCGCCTCGGCCATCCGCGCGCTGGCCTTGCCCGCGCCGATCACCACCACCCGCCCCTCGGGCTTCGGCGGCAGGAAACCGGCGAGCGAGCGCATCGGGTCGGCCATCTCGACCGCCCGGTCGAACAGGGCGCGCAGGAACAAGGCGGGATCGGTCATCACGGGTCTCCGGATATGAAACGGGCGCCCGGATCGGGCGCCCCTGCGGCTCAGTAGCGTTTCGCGATCGCCTCCAGCGGCAGCACCCGGATCCTGTCGGCATTGCCGGCGGTGCCGAAGGCCTCGAAGCGCTGCTTGCAGACCTCGGTCATCATGCCCATCGCGGCCTTGAGGTATTTGCGCGGATCGAACTCCGCCGGGTCCTCGGCGAAGGCCTTGCGGATCGCGGCGGTCGCCGCCAGCCGGTTGTCGGTGTCGATGTTGATCTTGCGCACGCCCGACTTGATGCCGCGCTGGATTTCCTCGACCGGCACGCCCCAGGTCGGCTTGATGTCGCCGCCATAGGCATTGATGATCTTCTGCAGATCCTCCGGCACCGAGGAAGAGCCGTGCATCACCAGATGGGTGTTCGGCAGGCGGCGGTGGATTTCCTCGATCACATGCATGGCGAGGATGTCGCCATCGGGCTTGCGGGTGAACTTGTAGGCGCCATGGCTGGTGCCCATGGCGATGGCGAGCGCGTCGACGCCGGTTTCGGCGACGAACTTCTCGGCCTCGGCCGGGTCGGTCAGAAGCTGGTCGTGGCTCAGCTTCTCGGTCGCGCCATGGCCGTCTTCCTGATCGCCCATGCCGGTTTCCAGCGAGCCCAGCACCCCGAGCTCCCCTTCCACCGAAACGCCGCAGGCATGGGCCATGTCGACCACCGCCTTCGTGATGTCGCGGTTATAGGCGTAATCCGCCGGGGTCTTGCCGTCTTCCTTCAGCGAGCCGTCCATCATCACGCTGGTGAAGCCGTTCTGGATCGCGGTCGCGCAGGTGGCGAGGTTGTTGCCGTGATCGAGATGCATGCAGATCGGGATGTCCGGGTAGGTTTCCGCCAGACCGTCGATCAGCCGGGCCAGCACCCGGTCGCCGGCATAGGAGCGGGCGCCGCGGCTGGCCTGGATGATGACCGGCGAATTGGTGGCCTTCGCGGCGGCCATGATGGCCAGCCCCTGCTCCATGTTGGAGATGTTGAAGGCGGGAACGCCGTAGCCGTTTTCGGCGGCGTGGTCGAGAAGCTGGCGAAGCGTGATCCGGGCCATGGAGTCATCCTTGCTTGGGTTGGGCGGCGGCGAGGTAACGGCCGATGAGTTCGACCTCCCCGGAAGCGCCGAAGACGAGGGGAGCATGTTCGTGCGGCTTTTGCGGCAGGCGGTCGAGGATCGGCATCGTGCCATCGGTGGCCTGCCCGCCCGCCTGTTCGATCAGGAAGGCCATCGGCACCGCCTCGTAAAGCAGGCGCAGGCGGCCGCCCTCATAGCCCTTGCGCCGGTCGGCCGGGTAAAGGAACACGCCGCCTTGCAGCAGGATGCGGTGCATGTCGCCCACCGCCGCGCCGAGCCAGCGCATGTTGAAATCCTTGCCCCGCGGGCCGTCCTTCCCCGCGCGCACATCGCGCAGCCAGGCTTGCAGCCCCTCGGGCCAGTGGCGTTCGTTCGAGGCGTTGTAGGCGACGGATTTCGTCTCGGGCGCCAGGGTGACCCCCTCGCGCGCGATGCGGAAGCCGCCCAGATCGCGGTCGAAGGTGGCGATGGTCACGCCGTCGCCGAGCGAAAAGCCGAAATCGCAGGAATGGCCGAAGGAGGCGTAGCCGGCCGCCACCACCGCCCGGCCCGTCCGCAGGAAGCCCTCGGGCGCGGCGGGCAG
>JBDHSR010000462.1:0-2863 GCA_039808305.1 Gemmobacter sp.
CTGTCGATCCGCATCTGGGGCGCGCCCGCCACCATCGCGCTTTACGCCGTCACCGGCTGGCTGATCGCGCTGGAGCGGACGCGCGGCGTGCTGGTGCTGCAACTCTGGATGAACGGGCTCAACATCCTGCTCTGTGTCTGGTTCGTGCTGGGGCTGGGTTGGGGCGTGCCGGGCGTGGCCTCCGCCACGCTGATCGCGGAATGGAGCGGGCTGGCGCTCGGCCTCTGGCTCTGCCGCGACGGGCTGGCCGGTATCGGCGCCGCGCGGGCGCGGTTGTTCGACGGCCTGGCGCTGCGCCGGATGGCCAGCGTCAATGGCGACATCATGATCCGCTCGGTGCTGCTGCAAGGCAGTTTCACCGCTTTCCTGTTCTTCGGCGCGGGGCTCGGCGACGTGACGCTGGCGGCCAATCAGGTTCTGCTGCAATTCCTTGAAATCACCGCCTATGCGCTGGACGGCTTCGCCTTCGCGGCCGAGACGCTGGTGGGGCAGGCGGTCGGCGCCCGCGCCCGCCCGGCGCTGCGCCGCTCGGTCACCATCGCCTTCCAATGGGGGATCGGCGGGGCGGCGCTGCTGGCGCTGGCCTTCGGACTGGCCGGCCCGCGCATCATCGACCTGATGGCGACCGCCCCCGAGGTGCGCGAGGCGGCGCGGCATTACCTGTGGTGGCTGGTCGCCGCCCCGCTGATCGGGGTGGCGAGCTGGATCTATGACGGCATCTATATCGGCGCCACCGCCACGCGGGCGATGCGCAACGCCATGATCCTCTGCGTGGCGCTTTACGGCGTGGCGCTGGCGATCCTGCTGCCGCCCTTCGGCAATCACGGGCTCTGGGCCGCGCTCATGGTGCTGAACCTGCTGCGGGGCGTGACGCTGGGCCATGGCTGGCCGCGGATCGAGGCGCGGCTCACCACCTGAGCCGGGCGAAGAGGGCCGAGGCCGCCCAGCCCGCGAAAGCCGCGATCGCCAGCGAGGCGAGGCCGTAGAGCAGCGGCTGGCCATGCGCCGCCTCGAACAGGAACCGCTCCAGCCCCGCCTTGCGCACCCAGATCGCGCGTTTCAGCGTGTCGATCACCCTGCCGTCGCGGATGAGGAAGATCCGCACGAAATAGCTGCCATCCGACAGCGCGGCGGGCAGGGCGACATCGGTGCGGAACAGCGTCTCCTCGGTCAGCGAGATGGTGTTCTCCTCCAGCCGGTAGCGGTCGTCGGCGATGCGGATGCGTTGCAGCGCCTCGGTGAAGGCGGGGGCGTTGTCGGCCTGGCCGCTGATCCCCACGGCGCGGATGGCGCGGGGCAGCGTGATGGCGTGGCGCATGTCCTCGGTCTCGGTCAGGATCTCGCGCAGGGGCGCCGAGGTGGCGATGGTGTAGAAGCTCGGCGCGTGGTCGATCTCCACCGCCGCGCTGTTGATCCAGATGCCGTAGCGGCGATCCTTGCGGCGCACGGTCAGCGGCTCGTCCGGCCCCTGCACGGTGATGATGACGCGCAAGGGGCCGCTGCCCTCGGGCACCGGGGCGTAGCGCTTCACGGCGCCGTAGACCAGGATCTCCGATCCGGTGAAATCGGCGGTGATCGACACGGCGGACTGGCTGAGGCCGGCCACGATCTCCTCCGCCCATGCGGCGCGGGGCAGGAGCAGCAAGAGAAGGAGGACCAGCCGCGTCATGGCAGCCGCCCCGGCGTGATCGAATAGAACTCGGCCGGGGTCAGCACGAGGTCGAGCGCCACCTTCACGCAGACCGCCAGCACCAGAAGCGCGAGCAGGATGCGCAACTGGTCGGCGCGCAGCTTCACCCCGATCCGCGCGCCGAACTGCGCCCCGATCACGCCGCCGAGGATCAGCGTCACCGCCAGCAGGATGTCGACGGTCTGGCTGGAGACCGCGTGCATCACCGTGGTGAAGGCGGTGGTGAAGATGATCTGGAAGAGCGAGGTGCCGATCACCACCTTGGTCGGCATCCCCAGCAGATAGATCATCGCCGGCACCATGATGAAGCCGCCGCCCACCCCCATCACCGCCGAGAGGAAGCCGACGAAGGCCCCCACCATCATCGGCGGCAGCACGCTGATATAAAGGCCCGAGGCGCGGAACTTCATCTTCAGCGGCATCCGGTGCACCCAGGTATGCACATGCGCCCGCCGGACCGGCGCGCCGGGCTTGCGGGCGCGCAGCATGGCGCGCAGGCTTTCCTGCAACATCAGGAGCCCGACGAGGCCGAGGAAGAGCACATAGGAAAGCTGCACGAAAAGGTCGACCTGGCCCGCCGCGCTCAGCCGGGCGAAGACCCAGATGCCGAGGCCCGAGCCGATCAGGCCCCCCGCCAGCAGCACCAGCCCCATGCGGAAATCCACCGCCTTGCGCTTGAGCTGCGCCAGCACGCCCGAGATCGACGAGGCCACGACCTGATTGGCCCCGGTCGCCACCGCCACCGCCGGCGGCACGCCGATGAAGAACAGGAGCGGCGTGATGAGAAAGCCGCCGCCCACCCCGAACATGCCCGACAGGAAGCCCACGATGCCGCCGATGCCGATCAGCATCCAGGCATTGACCGATACCTCGGCGATGGGGAGGAACAGCGTCATCGGATCGGGTCATGGCCGGAGGGAAGGACTGTTCCCAGACTGCGTAAAGCGGCAAGCAATGTCAAACGCTTGCCGGTCACCGGGGTGTGAAGGGGGAAAATGGAAGACCGTTTCCCCGTGGCGCATCCGTTGCGCCGGCGAAGAGCATCGCCGTGCCAGCCTTCACCCCGCGCAACGGAGGGCGGGGGGCGACTGCCGGCGGAGTCCGGAGACGGTTGCCCGCACCTCATGGGGCCGTTCCGCCCGGGACGGATCGACATGTCGCTGGGGTTCATGG
>JBDHSR010000463.1:0-2839 GCA_039808305.1 Gemmobacter sp.
GTCGTGCAACCGCGACGGCGATTTCTGCATCGGCTATAACCCCGCCATGCAACTGACCCGCACGCAGACCATCATGCGGGGCGCCGACCATTGCGATTTCCGTTATCGGTTGCCCGAGAAGGAGTGAACCATGCCCGTCGAGAACTGGATTGCCGCGCGTCTGGACGAATTGATCGCCTTTCGCCGCGACCTGCACCGCAACCCCGAACTGCTTTACGACCTTCCGCACACCTCGGCCAGCGTGGCGGGCGCCTTGCGCGCCGCCGGTGTCGACGAGGTGCATGAGGGGCTGGGCAAGACCGGCGTGGTCGGCGTGATCCGGGGGCGGACGAATACTTCGGGGCGGATGATCGGGCTGCGCTCGGACATGGACGCGCTGCCGATTCTGGAGGCGACGGGCAAGGACTGGGCCTCGCAGGTGCCGGGCAAGATGCATGCCTGCGGCCATGACGGGCATATGGCGATGCTGCTGGGCGCGGCGATGGGGCTGGCCGAGAAGCGCGATTTCGACGGCAGCGTGGTGGTGATCTTCCAGCCGGCCGAGGAGGGCGGCGCCGGCGCCCGCGCCATGATCGAGGACGGGCTGTTTGACCGTTTCCCATGCAACGAGGTCTATGGCATGCACAACCGCCCCGGCCTGCCAGTGGGGTCGTTCGAGACCGCGCCGGGCGCCATCATGGGCTCGGTCGACATGTTCACCATCGAGGTCGAGGGGGTGGGCGGCCACGCCGCCATGCCCAACAACACGCTGGACCCGATGCCGGTGATGGCGGCGCTGATCCAGGCCTTGCAGACCATCACCTCGCGCAATCTGGACCCGATCGACGGGGCGGTGATTTCCGTGACCACCGTGCACGGGGGCGATGCGCATAACGTCATCCCGCCGGTGGTGACACTGACCGGAACCGTGCGCACCTTGCGGGAATCGGTGCGCGACATGATCGAGGCGCGCATGGGCCAGATGATGCAGGGTATTGCCGCGGCCTTTGGCGCGCAGGGGCGGCTGGATTATGGGCGCCACTATCCGGTGACGGTGAACCACCCGGCCGAGACCGCCTTCGCCGCGCAGGCCGCCGCCGCTGTGGCCGGCGCGGACCGGGTGCGCGACGACATGCCGCCGACGCTGGGCGGCGAGGATTTTTCCTTCATGCTCAACGCGGTGCCGGGCGCGCTGATCAAGGTCGGCAATGGCGCCAGCGCCGGGCTTCACCATCCCGAATACGACTTCAACGACGAGGCCATCGCCTGGGGCGTGTCCTATTGGGCGGAACTGGTGCGCCAGCGCCTGCCCCTGTAAGGGGCGCGCCGGCGCCAGCCTTCAGGCGCCGGCGCGCAGGATCATCCCGAACAGGTCGCGCGGATCGTCCGGGTCGGCAATCATGTCGAGGTTCTGGTAAAGCCCCGTCCCCCCCAGCCGCGAATGCACATAGCGCAGGGAGGCGAAATCCTCGATGGCGAAACCCACGCTGTCGAACAGGGTGATCTGGCGCGCGTCCTGGCGGCCCCGCGCCTCGCCGGTGATGACCTGCCACAGTTCCGTCACCGGGTGGTCGGGGGCAAGCTGCTGGATCTCGCCCTCGATGCGGGTCTGCGGGGGGTATTCGACGAAGATGCCGGAACGCAGCAGGATATCGCGATGCAGTTCCGTCTTGCCCGGGCAGTCACCGCCGACCGCGTTGATATGCACCCCGGCGCCGACCATGTTGTCGGTCAGGATGGTGGCATATTGCTTGTCGGCGGTGCAGGTGGTGACGATCTGCGCGCCCATGATCGCCTCCTCGGGCGAGCGGCAGGGCACCACGGTCAGGCCCCGCCCGGTCAGGTTTCGGGTGCATTTCGCGGTCGCCGCGGGGTCGATGTCGAAAAGCCGCACTTCCGTCACGCCGCAGATCGCCTTGAAGGCCAGCGCCTGGAACTCGGCCTGCGTGCCGTTGCCGATCATCGCCATGGTGGTCGCGCCCTCGGGCGCCAGCCATTTCGCCGCCATGGCACTGGTCGCCGCCGTGCGCAGGGCGGTCAGGATGGTCATTTCCGACAGCATCAGGGGATAGCCGGTGGCCACATCTGCCAGCAGCCCGAAGGCGGTGACCGTCTGCAGGCCCTGCCGCGTGTTCGAGGGATGGCCGTTCACGTATTTGAAACCATAGGTTTCCCCGTCCGAGGTCGGCATCAACTCGATCACGCCGATTTCGGAATGGCTGGCCACGCGCGGCGTCTTGTCGAACAGCGGCCAGCGGGTGAAATCGGCCTCGATCTCGGCGGCGAGGCCAACCAGCATCTCCTCGATGCCGATATGCAGGACCAGCCGCATCATGTTCTCGACGCTGACGAAGGGGACAAGGGCGGTTTTGGAGGGTTGCAGCATGATCTCTACTCAGTGAAAGCCACGGGTGGGACGGTCAAAGACCCGCCGGCCGAACAGCGAGCCCGCAAGGTCCACCATCAGCCGCGCGGTGCGTCCGCGCTCGTCCAGGAAGGGGTTCAACTCCACCAGGTCCAGCGAGGTCATCAGCCCGGATTCGTGCAAAAGCTCGCAGACCAGATGCGCCTCGCGGAAGGTGGCGCCGCCGGGAACGGTGGTGCCGACGGCGGGCGCGATGGCGGGGTCCAGAAAGTCCACGTCCAGCGATACGTGCAGCATGCCATCCGCCGCCCGCACCCGGTCGAGGAATTCGCGAAGGGGCGCAACCACGCCGCGCTCGTCCAGCACGCGCATGTCGTCGACGATGATCTCGGTCTCGCGCAGGGCGGCGGATTCGGCGGCATCGACGCTGCGGATGCCGAACAGGCAGATATTCTGCTGCGGGACCGGCGCCGGGAAGGGCGGGAAGGCGTCAAA